>JAGHDA010000363.1 GCA_021160185.1 Verrucomicrobiota bacterium | reverse complement strand
CGGACTCGACGCCCCTTCCAGCACGGCGGGCGGAGGCTCCCCAACCGGCCGGCGGCGGCATCCGCTGGCCGCGAGGAGAATCGCCGCCATTCCCCAAACAGCGCCTTGCCAACAGAACCGCGGATATTTCATAGGCTTTGCATGCAAACGACGCCCTCGCCCGGCGAGCCATTCAAAATTCCCGCCTCGCCTCCCCAACCGAACCCGCCGAACGGCCATCCGTCCTCATTAAGCCTCGCCTGCGGCGGGCGTGTCACGCCCAATCCCCGCGCCGGATCCTTAAACCGACGCGCGCTCAAAGCCGCCAGCCTTCCCGCCAAGGCGGACGCAGCCACCGGTTGGCCTCCGGCAGATTGAGGACCCGGAGCGATCGGGCGTCCCAATGAAGCGTTTGCCCGTTGAACCGCATCGCCAACACGCCCAGCAAGGCGATCTCGGTCAAAGGCCCGCCGTAATTGAAGTTGGACCCGGCCTCAGGGCCGCCCTTGCAGGCCTCAATCCACTCCCGATGATGGCCTTTGGATCGCGGCAAAGTGGGCGGCGGCATCTTGTACTCGCGCATGCGCTTTGCCGGGATGAGCTGGACGCCCGCCGCGCCATGGGATCCGTACATAATGGTCCCCTTGTCCCCGGCGACCCAAGCCCCGATTCGGGGCAATTCACGTCCCGGTTCCAGCTCAGGCGGCCGCGGCGGCGCCGCCGAGCCCTCGTGCCACGTCAGTTTCACCGCCGGACGACTCCCTTTGGGCGGAAACTGATATTCGATCCGGGCCCCCGGCGGATACGTCTCCGCTCGAATGCGCGGATCGGCATAATCCACCGCTTCGGCGCGGACGACCGTGGGCGCGCCCAGGTCCAGCGCCCAGAAAACCGGGTCCACCACATGGCAGACCCAATCTCCCACGATGCCCGTGCCGAAAGGGACCCAGCCGCGCCACTTGCCGGGAAGGTAAACCGGGTGATACGGACGCCACATCGCCGGCCCCAGCCAGAGATCCCAATCCAATGTCTTGGGCGGCGGCGGCGTCTCCTTGGGGCGGACGCGGGTAGAAGGGCAATAGGAATGGCGGCAAAACGCGTGAATCTCCCGAACCTGTCCGATCACGCCGCTCCAGATCATCTCGCAAAACCGGCGGATGGAGGAAAAGCTGTGGCCCTGGTTGCCCAACTGAGTCCGAACGCCTTTGGCGCGAGCCGCTTCTGTGACGCGCCGGGCCTCGTAAAGGGAATGCGCCAGAGGCTTTTCGCAGTACACATGCTTGCCCAACTCGATCGCCGCCATGACGACGGCGGCGTGGGTGTGGTCGGGCGTGGCCGCCACTACGGCGTCGATCTCCTTGGCGTGGCGATCCAGCATCCGGCGGAAATCCCGGTAGAATCTGCGGCGGCCGAACCGCTTGAGCGCGGCCCCGGCGCGAACCTCGTCCACGTCGCAGATCGCCACGATGTTTTCCCCGTCCACCGCCTGTAAATCGCTCCATCCCCGTCCGCCCACGCCCACGCAGGCAATGTTCAGCTTCCCGCCGGGCGAGGAGCCGCCCGCCAGGAAACCCGGAGCTCCCGCAGCCGCCCCGAGCCATAGCCCGCCGCGGCGAAGAAAGTCCCGACGGCTCCACTCCGTCCCGGCTCGGCGGCGGGAAGCGCCGCCGCCTGCGGTTTTATGCGACGTTTTCACGGACTCCCAGGCTACTAATTCAGGACATTTTGACCAGAAAAAGCGCAGGCGTCCCCAACGGCGCCTGGGAAGGCACAAAATTTGCTGAGAATTAAATTTCGGTTCCCCCGGTTGACCGGGAACCGGAAAGGGGGTTAAGTAGAATTCGGCAGAACAAAGGAGGAAGACCCGCAGAAAATGAGAAGCAAGCGCACGGCAAAAATCATCAGCGCATGGGCGATCGGCCTTGCGGCGGCAGTCGCTGCGCAGGGAGGCGAGCGGGTTATCCTTTCGGACGCTCCTCCGTCCAAACGACAAAGCGTGGAGTCCAGAAAATCGCCCGGCTACCTGAGCCTCCGCTCGCTCTTTCGGCGGCCTTCCTCCTCCCTCGACGCGGTCCCCGCCCTGCCTTTCTCGATGAGCTACGGGACCTCAGGCGGCGCGCCGGCGCTGAGCAAGGAAGCCTTGAAAATGCTGGACAAGCGTCGCAACTGGATCTTCCTCGCTCCCGACGACGCTTCTTTCAGCGAACAGGCAGTCATGGAGGCCCTGGGGGTTCACCTCCCGAAGGAAGAGGCGGGGAAAACGGACGCAAAGTCCAAATCAGTTGTCGAGCAGTTCCTTAAAGGCGGATCCGTAGCCCAAGCCGCCGCGCAGCCTCCGAACGAGCCGGCTCGTCCCTCCGCTTACAAACCGACGCCTCTAGAAACTCCTACCCCGGTCGCCGGCCTTCCCGAAGCCCAGGACGCCTCGGCCGGGTACGCGCCGATCAGCGCCGCGCCGGAGCTTTCGCCCTTGGGCTCGGGGGCCCGCGATCAGTCTCTCATCGGCCCGCAGACGGCGATGCGATCCGCCGCCCCAAGCGGCTTGCTCCCCGGAAGCTCGCTCGCCCCCCGCGCCGCATCCGAGGCGGTGGCCCTGGGCTCGCGTTCCGTGATTGAAATGTTGGGGCATAACCCGATCCAAAACCCGATCGATTCGAAATTGGGAAGCCTGAATTTGACGTTGGATCAGTCGCGGGATCTGACCCGCAACGCCCTGAACCCGGTCGCTCCCGCGCCGTTGGGCGCGAGGCAAAACGCCCTCAACCCCCTCGGGGCGCGAACGGGGCAAAGCCCGACCTTCGCCGCCCGCGGCCCCCTGAACGCAAGACGATCGCGCCTGGCCGGGTCCCTTGATCCGCTGACAGCCCGACCGGCGGCCTCGCTGCCGAAGCCCAAGCAAGCGTCCTCTCTCCTGCCTAAACCGCCCCAATTCAAGTCGCTCAAGGACACTCGCGTGCGGCTCGACCTGCCGGGGCGGACTTTCTGAGGCCTTCCCTTCTCCGCCGCTCCGGCGCGCCTTTCCCGCCGACTGTGCCCGCTCCTCCCGGCCCGCTTTCCGCGCCCGGGCAATTGTCCCTTGTCATCCCGGGCGCAAACTCCGGACAATCCGCCCCGTGATTGCGGAGCAAATCACCATCGCGGGCATCGGATTGCTCGGCGGCTCTCTGGGCCTGGCGCTTCGAAAATGCGGGGCGGCCCGCCGCGTAAAGGGCCTGGCGCGGCGTGAACAAACCGTCCGGGAAGCCAAGGCGGCGGGAGTCGCGGACTTCGCGACCACCGATCCCGCCGAGGCGGCGCGCGGGGCCGATCTGGTCGTCCTCTGCGCCCCGATCGGCGCGATGCCCGAGCTTCTCCGGCGGATGCTCCCCCATCTTTCTCGGAACGCCGTCGTCACGGATGTAGGCAGCGCCAAGCGCCGCCTGGCGGCTGAGCTGGAGCCGATCTGCGCCGAGGCCGGAATCGCTTTCGTAGGCGCCCACCCGATGGCCGGCTCGGAGCAAACCGGGGTGGGCTGCGCCCGAGCGGATCTCTTTGACGGCGCTCTCTGCGCCCTCACGCCCACACCCCGCACGAGTCCCCAGGCCCTCGCCCAAGTGGAAAAGCTGTGGCAAGCCGTCGGCGCGCGCACGGTCCGCCTCTCCCCGGAAGAGCATGATCGCATTGTGAGCCGG
>JAGHDA010000223.1 GCA_021160185.1 Verrucomicrobiota bacterium | reverse complement strand
GGCCTGGAAAGCCAGAGGAGTCCAACCGCTGGCAACCGAGCATCCGTGGCGAGGCTTTGGGATGGCTACGGGGCGAGAATACTGGCGGGGCGTCAAGGCGCGCGGGAAGCCCGGCGGCGCGGCGGCGGTTTCAGCAATGGGACACTGACCCCAAAGGCCGTCTATTGCTCGATGAGATTCAAGAAGGGCTCAACGAGGGCTTGGGGCCGGGATCGGGCAACGCCCAGCAGCCCGGCCGCCCCACGAGGTTCGCGGACAATCATCCGCCTCAGACAAACCGAGTTGAGGCAGCGCCTCGAGCGCCTCCAAGGCGTCGGAAGACGCGCAGGCTTCGACCGGTTCAGCCCGCTCCCAGGCGGGCGGCTTCGCGCCTCTCAGCGCGCCGGCGCAGCCGCTCGTCCAAGATTTTCTTACGGAACCGGAGCGAACGGGGAGCGGCCTCGAGGTACTCGTCCGAACCGATATATTCCAGCGCCCGCTCCAGACTCATGCGCAAGGGCGGTTCAAGCTGCTCGGCCACGCCTTCGCCTTTGCTGCGCATGTTGGTCAGATGCTTGGCGCGACAGGGGTTGACCGGCAGGTCGTTCTCCCGCGCGTTTTCCCCCACGACCATCCCTTTGTACACCGGATCGCCGGGAGCGATGAAAAGGCGGCCGCGTTCCTGGATCTGGCGCAAGGCGTAGGCGGTGGCGACGCCGTCTTCAATGCTCACCAGCGAGCCGTTGCGTCGGGCGGGGATCTCGCCTCGGCTTGGACCGTAGCTTTCGAACAGATGATTCATCGCGCCCAGGCCGCGGGTCATGCTCATCAGTTCGGTCTCGAAGCCGATCAAGCCGCGCATCGGCATCACCGCCTCCACGCTGATCATCCCGCCGTGGCGATCGATTTGAGCGACTTCTCCTTTCCTTCGCGCCAGGCTCTCCAACACAGCCCCCAACTGGTCGTGAGGAATTTCTAAGAAAACTCGCTCCAGCGGTTCGAGGATCCGTCCCTGGGCGTCTTCCTTCCACGCCGCCTCGGGCCGGGAGATAAGGGCTTCGTAGCCTTCGCGCCGCATTTGCTCGACGAGGATCGCCACTTGCATCTGCCCCCTGGCGGCCACGCGGAAGACCTTCGGATCCTCGGTCTTCCCCACGCGAAGGGCCACGTTCACACGGGTTTCCTTAACCAGCCGCTCCCAAAGATGCCGCGCGGTCAGATACCGCCCCTCCTTGCCAGCCAGCGGGCCGTCGTTGACGGCAAAATCCATTTCGATGGTCGGCGGGTCGGGGGCAATATAAGTCAGCGCCGGGCGCGCCTCCGAATCAACGATCGTCTCTCCAATGGCCACATTCTCAAAGCCGGCCACGCCCACGATCTCGCCGGGGCCGGCTTCCTCCACCGCAACGCGCCGCAGCCCTTCGAACCGGAACAAAGCCGCCAGCCTGCCGCGGGTGATCCGCCCGTCACCGTGGCGGCAGAGCGCCGGCTGGCCGGAACGAAGCCGGCCGCGGCGAACCTTGCCGAAGGCGATCCGGCCTACGTAATCGCTGTAATCCAAATTCGCCGCCAGGAGCTGGAAGCCCTCTCCCTCCTCCGCGCGCGGAGGCGGAATGTGTTCGACAATCATCTCGAACAGGGGGCGCATATCCCGGCCCGGCTCGGCCGGATCCTTCACGGCGAAACCCTCCTTGGCGCTGGTGAAGACAAAGGGGAAATCCAACTGCTCATCGGTCGCGCCCAGGGAAATGAAGAGCTCGAAGACCTTGTCCAGCGCGCCGTGGGGATCGGCGTGTTCGCGGTCGATCTTGTTGACGGCCACAATCGGCTTGGCTCCGGCCTCCAGCGCCTTGCGCAACACAAACCGCGTCTGGGCCTGCGGTCCCTCCGCCGCGTCCACCACCAGGAGCGCCCCGTCCACCATGTTCATGATCCGCTCGACCTCGCCTCCGAAATCGGCGTGGCCGGGCGTGTCCACCAGATTGATCCGGCAATCTCCGTAACGGAAGGCGGCGTTCTTGGCCTTGATGGTGATGCCTTTTTCCCGTTCCAGGTCCATATTGTCCATAATCCGGTCCTCCCGGGCGAGAGCCTGGTTGGCGCGGAAAAGGCCCGACTGCTTGAGCAGGCAATCCACGAGCGTCGTCTTCCCGTGGTCCACGTGCGCAATGATGGCAATGTTGCGAATATGTCGCATGGTCGCTTTCGTGAGTCCCGAATCCCGAAGACCCCGCGAGGTCTGTTACTTCTGCCCCCGGAAACCGCCCAAGTCAAATCCTTTCCAACCCCGGGAAGAAAAACCGCGGTCCTCTTCCAAGAAAACGCCCGGCTTCTTCAAGGCAGATCCGAACGCTTCACAAACATGACCGCCAGCCCCTTCCTTCAGCGGGCGGGAAGCGGCGAAGGCCTCAACTCCGGAAACCGGAGCGTTTGCCTTCGGCCAGGAAGACGGCCAACCGGATCGCTTCGATCATGCTGGCCGGGGAGGCGATCCCTTTGCCTGCGATGTCGTAGGCCGTGCCGTGATCCGGAGAAGTGCGGATGAACGGCAGGCCCAGCGTCCAATTCACCCCCCGCTCGAAACCGATCGTCTTCAACGGCCCCAGGCCCTGGTCGTGGTACATCGCCACCACGGCTTCGTAGCGGCCCTGAAGGGCGTAGTAGAAAAGCGCGTCGGCCGGAATCGGCCCTTCCGCTTCGACTCCCAGCGCGCGGGCGCGGGCAATCGCCGGAGCGAGGCGCTTCCGCTCCTCGTCGCCGAATTCGCCCTGCTCGCCCGCGTGGGGATTGAGGCCCGCCACGCCCACCCGCGCCCGCGGCAACCCCAACAACCGGCAAGCCTCCGCCGCGCGCCGGCAGGCCAGAAGGACCTTCTCCTCGGTCACGGCGTCGGGAACCCGGCGCAGCGCCAGGTGGGTCGTGACCAAGGCTACGCGCAGCCAACGGCCCCGCTCGTCCGGGGCCAGGAGCATCATCACCGGGTCGGGACATCCGGCGATCCGGGCCAGAAACTCGGTTTGCCCCGTGAAGGAAACGCCGACGCGGTTGATGGCGGCCTTGTTGACGGGGGCGGTGACCATGGCGTCCAGCCGCCCGCTCAGGCAGAGACGCGCCGCGGCTTCCAGCCAGGCCAGGGCGGCCCGCGCCGCGCGGGGATCGCCCGGGGGCAACCCCTCGGGCAAAGGCCCGCTCGGGCTCCACGCAAGGATCGGCTCCGCAAAGCCGTCCGACGGCGCGGAAACTGTCCGGCTCTCCTCAAGCCCCTCAAGAAACGCAGGATCCCCCACAACCAGGAACCTCGCCTCCGGAAGCTCGCGGCGCAGCCGACGCAGGGCCTTGACCGTGATCTCCGGCCCAATCCCGCCGACGTCTCCCAAACAAATGCCGACGCGCATGCTCATGAGGAACACTGCAAGCGGAAGCCTGGGCGCTTGCCCGCCCGGAGCCGACTC
>JAGHDA010000415.1 GCA_021160185.1 Verrucomicrobiota bacterium | reverse complement strand
CGCAAAACGTCCTTCGAGCCGGGCTGGACTGTTCCCCTTGTTTTCGTTCTCGGTGTCCGTTGCGGCCGCCGCTTCCTCCGGGCGAATCAGCTCCATGCACCGGTTCGGCGGCCGCAACGGACACCGAGAACGAAAACAAGGGGAACAGTCCAGCCCGGCTCGAAGGACGTTTTGCGCCTGCCCGTAAGGGCCGGTGCGCGCCGGGTCGGTCGGTCCGAAGAGAGCCACCAAAGGCCTTCGAAGCGCGGCCGCCACATGCATCGGTCCGGTGTCGTTGGTGAGGACCACGGCGCAACGGCGAAGCCACTCCACCATCTCAGGAAGCGAAATTTTTCCGGCCAGAACCGCGCACTGCTCCGGCGCGCCGGCGGCCACGCGGACGGCGGCGTCCAGCTCGGCCCTGGAGCCGAAGATCGCAAAGCGCGCCTCTGGAACCGCCTCAGCCAAACGGGCCACGGTTTCGGCAAAATGCCGCTCGGGCCAGCGCTTGCTGCGCCATCTGGCTCCAGGCTGCACCCCGATCCAAACCGCGCCCGCCTCGGGCCGGCTGGCCGCAATCCGCGCTTGGACCTGCGGCCGCGGCGGAATCCATTCAAAATCCCAATGGGGCGCAACGTCCAAAGCCTCCACAAGCTTCAGATACCACTCGACCGCATGCGAGCGAGGGCCCGGGCGCGGCACCGCAGTGTCGTAAAAGGTCGGCGCGCCCTCGCGAGGATCGTCCAGCCCTACGATCCGCCGTCCCCCGGAAAACCACGCGATCAGCCCGCTTCGAGCCAGGGCCTGGAGGTCAAGAACCCAATCAAACTCCAGCCGCCGCATCCGCCATAGGGATCGGGCCGTCGCCTGCCACGCCTGCCACCCGCTCCAACCGCGCCGATAAAAGAGGCACACCCCCGTCAGGTCCGGATCATCCTCGATCAAGGGAGCCAACTCCCGATCCACCCACCAGTAGATCTCAGCCTGGGGAAAGCGGCGGCGCAAAATCCGCAGCACCGGAAGCGCCTGGATGACATCTCCCAGCGAGCTCGGCTTGAGGATGAGGATTCGATCGGGATTCAAAAACGACTCTTCCTCGGGGCAACGCCCGCGCCGCGCGCGCCGCGGTTCACCGCCCCGCCGCCAACCGCTCGGCCAAACGCGTCGGCAGCCCTGCGTCGAGGATCTTCTTCTGCGTGGCAGGGATGTCGTAGGGCAGCCGTCGCAGCTCAATCGAACCCTCGCGGGCGTCATAGACCACATAGGCGGCGTGGGGGTTGCCGTCGCGCGGCTGGCCGACGCTGCCGACGTTGACAAAATATTTCTTGTGGGGCTCGACGTGGAACTTGGAATAGTTGCCGCCGCGCACCACGCCTCCGTCCCGGACGAAAGCCACCGGCACATGGGTGTGGCCGAAGAAGCAGACGCGGGTGTTTTGGTAAGTGAAACTGGCGGCGGCGGCGAGCTTGTCGAACACGTAACCCCACCGTTCCGGCACGTCCAAGGTGGCGTGGACGATCGCGAAGCTGGTTACCAAGCGTTTGTAGCGCAGCTTGCGCAGCCATTCCCTGTCCTCTTTGGAAAGGCGCTCGCGGGTCCACTCGATAGCCCGGGCCGCCTGCGGATTGAATCCTTCCAGCTCGCCCTCGCCCGAGCAGTACTCGTCGTGGTTGCCTTTGACGCAAAACATCTTCATCTCCCGGACAATATCCAGGCACTCCTTGGGGTTGGCGTTGTAACCCACAATGTCCCCCAGGCAGACATAGCGCTCGACGCGTTGCTTCTCAGCGTCCTTCAACACCTCCCTGAAGGCCTCCAGATTGCCGTGAATATCCGCAAGGATCGCAAATCTCATCGCCCGTTACCTTCTGATTTCAAACCCCGCCACATCGCCGCGAGCGGGCGACCATTCGATCTCCTCATTCTGAATCAACGACCCTAAGCCTGAGTCGCGAATAGCCTGTAAAAAAGCTTCCAGCTCGCTCCGCTCGCCTTCCGCCGTCAATTCCACCCTGCCGTCAGGCAGATTGCGCACCCAGCCGGCCGCTTCGTAGCCCTGGGCCGCCGTTTTGACCGTGTACCGAAAGCCGACTCCTTGGACAAGTCCGGAGTAAAGCACGTGAACGCGCTGCCGTTCCATAAGCCGCTCATTTCCGCTTCGCTGGAACCGGCGGTCCGGCGCCCCCCAGGCGCGGACCGGCCAAAATCAAGGCATAAAGACTACCTTCGAAGCAACGCTTTTCCAAACCTGAGTTCTTCCCTCGGGGAAAGCCCGCCCGCTCAACTTCCGGCCGGGGGTAAATCCTTCCACGCCTTGGCCAAGCCGCCCAGGGCGGTTTCCCGGTAAAGACGCGGCAACGCCTGGCCGGTTTCCTTCATCGCGGCCACCGCCTTGTCGAAGGGAATGCGATGGGAGCCGTCCGAGAGCAAAGCAAAATGGCAACAGCTCAAGGCCCTCGCCGCCGCGTGGGCGTTGCGCTCGATGCACGGGATCTGCACCAGGCCGCCCACGGGATCGCAAGTCAGCCCAAGGTGATGCTCGACGCCCATCTCCGCGGCGTACTCGACCTGGCGCGGGCTCCCGCCGTGAAGCTGGGCGGCGGCGGCGGCCGCCATGGCGCAGGCTGTGCCGATCTCGCCCTGACACCCCACCTCAGCTCCGGAGATGGAGGCGTTGTGTTTGACCAAGGCCCCGACCAAGCCCGCCGTCGCCAAGGCGCGGAGAATCTCCGGCTCTTCCAACCTGAGCCTTTCCTTCAAGTAACTCAACACAGCCGGCACGACCCCCGCCGCGCCGCAAGTGGGCGCGGCGACCACCTCCCCGCCCGCGGCGTTGTGCTCGGCCACGGCGTAGGCGTAGACCGCCAAGCGGCTGTCAGGCTCGAGATGGGGCGCGAAACAAGCGCTTTTTCTGGCAAGAGCGTGGGCCTTGCGGGCAACGCCCAGCCCTCCCGGCAAAACGCCTTCCGCTTCCATCCCCGCCTTCACCGCCGCTTCCATGCGCTTCCACACTGAATCCAAGAAGCGCCAAATCCCTTTGCCCTCGCATTGCTCCACCAACTCCCACAGCGCCTGGCCCGTACGCTCGGCGTGCGCCAACGCTTCCGCCATGGAATGAAGCGGATAGGCTTCCCGGGGCGGCGCGGCCTCCTCGTTCCAAACAGCCCCGCCTCCTACACTGAAAGCCTCCCACTGTTTCAAGACTCTTCCGGTCCGGCTCAAAGCCTCGAAGCGCATCCCGTTCGGGCGGCCGCGCAATTCCCGGTCGGGGAGCCATACAATCTCCAGCGGCCGCGCGCCGAAAACCTTCTCCAACGCGCGGTCGGTCATATGCCCTCGGCCGGTGGCGGCAAGGCTGCCAAAGAGGACCGCCCGATAAGCCGCCGCCTTGGGAGCGCGCCTCAGAAACATCCTGGCCGCCCGCTGAGGTCCGATGGTGTGGCTGCTTGATGGGCCGTTGCCGAACCGGTACAGCTCGCGAATAGATTCCATCCTCCGCGTCATCCTCTCCTGAGGCCTTTCCCGAAACAACCCTCAAGAGCGGCAGGCCGCGCTGCGCGCGTCGCCTGCCCGCCCGGCCTCCGCCGGAGCCCCGCTCGAGCCCGCTCAGCGCAGGGGGCGATGGAGAATGAGAGTTTCCCCGCGGCTTGCGGCCACGCGCTCTGGCGTGACCTGCCCGAAAAGCTGGCGCACATACGCCCCCAACGTCTCGTTCGTCGGCCCCAGGCCCTTGTGGTAGATGTGGTACTCGAGCGTGTCGCGCAGCTCGTCGGCCGTCTGAAACCGCTCCTCCACGTTTCGCGCCAAGGTTTTCTGGAGAATCCGGTTCAGCTCCGGGCTGATTCGCCGATCCAGCTTGTGGAAATCCGGAATCGGCATGCCGAGGATCTTCTGAAGGCTCTCCTCGGGGGTGCGCCCGCGAAAGATGTTGTAGCCGAGCAACAGATGAGCCAGCACAACCCCCGTGGAAAAGACGTCGGAACGCCGGTCGGTTGCGCCGAAGGAAGCTTGCTCAGGGCTCATATACTCCGGATTGCCCACGGCCGTTTTGCCCTCGGCTTCATGCAAAAATCCGCGCGCCTTGGCCACCCCGAAATCGGTCAGCTTCACGTCCCCTTCAAAAGCGATCATGATGTTGCGCGGGTGGACGTCGCGATGAACGATGCCCAAGAGGCGGCCGTCGGCGTCCCGCTTGGCGTGGGCGTAAGCCAACCCGCGGGCCACGCGACTGGCGATGAAGACCGCCAGCTCGATTGGCAACACGCGGCCCTTGGCGGCAAGCTGGGCCAGAAACTGGCTCAAATCCACGCCGTTGATATACTCCATAGTGATATAGTACATCCCGCGGCTCTCGCCCAGGTGGTAAGTCTGGACGATATTGGTATGGATCAGATCAGCCGCCAGCTTGGCTTCGCCGATAAAGTTTTCCAGAAACCGGCTTTGCCGGGCGAATTCATCTCGAATGATCTTCAGGGCAACCCGCTTTCGGAAGCCGCGAGCGCCGAGCTGATCGGCCTGATAGACCACGCCCATCCCGCCCTCGCTGATCTTGCGAAGGACCTCGCAGCGCAGATCGTCTTGAATAATGAAGTCCGAATT
>JAGHDA010000258.1 GCA_021160185.1 Verrucomicrobiota bacterium | reverse complement strand
TCATCTCCCGGTGGGCGTAGGGGGCGTCGCCGAAGGTGAGCAGATGGATGATTTCCGTATCCGGCAGCTCGGTGGCCCTCCGCGTGAGGGCTTGAACCAGTTGGAGCGGCTCTGCGCAGCCGGTGCCCACGAAGATCCGCTGCCCGGGACGGATCCGCTTCACCGCCTCGTCGGGCGAGACGATCATCGACTTATACTTCTCCTGCCAGTTCGGGTCGTAATTCGCTTTCATGATTCCAGCGCGGTCTATTTCTGAGGAGGCGAAAGGGTCATTCGGGCGTCAGCCACATAGGCTGTGGTGCCGATCTCACCCACGATAAAGGGGTTGATGTCCAATTCCTTGATCTGGGGGTAATCGGTGGCGAGCTGGCTGATGCGCTGGAGAGCCACGGCGATCTCGTCCAGATCCACGGGCGCCTGGCCCCGAGCGCCTTTGAGAAGGGCGTAGGAACGGGTGGCCATCAGCATCTGCATCGCTTCGCTGTGGGTGATTGGCGCCAAGTGAAAAGCCACGTCGCGCATCACCTCGACGAAGATGCCGCCCAAGCCGAACATCAGCATCGGCCCGAACTGCGGATCGCGGGTCATGCCCAGAATCACCTCGCGACCCCGATGGCCCATCTTCTCCACATAGGCGCCTCGGATATGGGCCTTGGGAGCGCGGCGCTGGACGCGAAGCATCATCAAGTCGAAGGCGTCCCGCACCTGTTCGGCGTTGGCCAGATTCACGCGCACCCCGCCGAAATCCGATTTATGGATGATGTCGGGGGAACTGATCTTGAGCACCACCGGATAGCCGATGCGCTCGGCCGTCTCCACCGCCTCTTCGGCCGTGGCGGCCAGGCTGCCGGGCAACACTCGAAAGTCATAGGCCCGGAGGATTTCCTTGGCTTCGACCTCGCCCACTTGGCGGATGCCGCTGCGTTGGTGCCAGAGCAGGACGCGATCCACGCGCCGGCGGTTGACCGGAAAGCGGGTGACGACCCGAGACGGCCGCCGTCGCCAGGCGGCGTAATCGCACAGGGCCTTGAGCGCGCCGATCGCCCGCGCCGGCGAAGGGTAATTGGGAATGCCCGCCTCCATCAGCTTCGCCTTGGCCTCTTCCACTTCCGCCCCGCCCATGAAGGTGGTCACGATCGGCTTCCGCTTGTCGTGCGCCGCGGCCAGCTTCTCCGCCAGCTCAAGCGGGCGGGTCATGTTCTGGGGCGTAACCACTACCGCGATGGCGTCGATTTGGTCGTCCTCTTGGAGAACCCGGAACGCATGCAAATAGCGGTCCGGGTCGGCGTCGCCGATCACGTCGATCGGATTGCCCAAGGCGGCCGCTGCGGGCAGCCCTTCCACCAGTTTCTTGCGGGTTTCCTCCCCTGGCGTGACCATGTCCAACCCCATTGTCTCCGCGGCGTCGGCAGCCATGATGCCCGGGCCCCCGGCGTTGGTGATCACAGCCACCTTGCGTCCGTTGGGCAAAGGCTGTGTGGCCAACGCCAAGGCGTAGTCGAAAAGGGCCTCGAAATGCTCGGCGCGGATGACCCCAGCCCGACGGAACGCCGCGCCGTAAGCGATATCCTCGCCCGCCAGACTGCCGGTGTGGGAGGAAGCCGCCTTCGCCCCGGCCTGAGTCACGCCCACCTTGAGCACAACCACCGGCTTGCGGGAAGCCGCTTCCTCCGCCACACGGAGGAATTTGGCTCCTTCCTGAATGCTTTCCAGGTAGCCGGCAATGACCTTGGTGTCTTTGTCCTCGGCCAACGCCTGGATGAAGTCCACCTCGTCCAGATCCGCCTTGTTGCCGAAACTGATGATCTTGCCCAGCCCGAGCCGTTGGTGAGCGGCCCAGTCTAGAATGGCCACGCACAATGCGCCGGACTGAGAAATGACCGAGATGCCACCGGGAGGAGGAACCGAGGGCGCGAAAGAGGCGTTCATCCGATGGTGCGTGTTGATGATGCCCAGGCAGTTGGGCCCCATCAGCCGCACGCCGTGCGCCCGACACAGCTCGACCAACTCCGCTTCTTCCTTCGCTCCTTCCGATCCGACTTCCTTATAGCCCGCCGTAATGACCACCACCGTTTTGGCTCCGGCCTGGATGCAGCTTTGGACAGCCTCCTTGACCAGCGGCTTGGCCACCGCCACAACGCCCAGGTCGATCTTCCCATCGTAGGCCTCAAGATTCGGGTAGCACTTGATCCCCATAATCTCCCCGGCCTTCGGGTTCACCGGAACGATGGTTCCTTTGAAGCCGCTCTTCACTAGGTTGGCCACCAGGGCGTACCCCACTTTGCCTGGATGTCTTGAGGCCCCAATGACGGCTACGGCTTGCGGATAAAGCAGCGATTCTAACATGGTCCATTCTCTTGGGTGCTCGCGCCCGAAGCCCGCTTCTTAACCGCTTTGCCTGTGATCGGCCTTCAGGCTGCCGAGGCGCGGTTCAGTCACCGGGAGGACGCCTGCTCAAACGGGTCTTCAGCTCTGAGGAGGACCGATTCCCGGTTTCCGGATCGAATCCTCTCAAACCCCTATGCCAGCGCCAGTGTAAAACCGGAACCTCCGAAGGGCTTGCCATGGGTTGCGCAAATCCAAACACTTTTTGCCCTTTTGTTTCTCCAAGCCCTTCGAATCAATCCCCTCGACGCGCCCCGGAACCCGCCACGGTTGCTTCGCTCACCGCCGTCCATTACCCCGACCGCGCCCCGCGAATCGCCGGAGGGAAGAGCGGCCGTCGGTCGACCGGATCCACAAACGCCGCCTCAATAAGGCACCGGCCCGGGGCGAAATCGGCCGGAAGCCGAAGCTGATCCTCAACTTTCGCCTCCGGGCCCGGAGGCAAATCGGGCGGATTTTCCAGGAAAGCGGGATTGCGGACGTCCGTCTCTCCCGGCATCCAGGCGCGGACCGACGCGCGGCTCAGGAACACCCGCCGGCGCCCCGCCGCGTCGGTCAACCGCCACGCCAACCGGATCGGCCGGTAGCAGGGAGCGGAACCCACGTTTTGCCAGAGGGAAAGCAGGGGCATCGTCCCGCCCGCTCGGACAACCTTGGGATGGGCGATCCGACGCAAGACGAAACGCGGTCCGAGCCGCCGCAGAAAGCGACGCAGCTCGGCGCGGACCTCCTCGCCGGGGGCAACGGAGCGGACTTGTTGTTCAGAACCGAGGCGTGCAGCGCCAGAGCGTAGTTGAAGATGTAGCGGAGCGACCAGCCTTCCCGGATCCATTTACGCATGTCCCAGCAAGTCTCGAACGCTACAGGCGCGCCTTTCCACACGTCCAGCGCGTCCGCCTTGGCAAGGGCCTGGATGTAGAAGTTGCGCATATGGCGCCAAGTTCGCGAAAAACCGCCCATGTCGCCCAAACAATCCGCCGTTGCGTCTGCGTCGTAGGCATGCTCAGTCCCTTCGCGTTGCTCATGTGCCATTCGCCCCGCCAGCCCACCGAGCCCAAATCCACATGGGCGATTCCCGGATGTCCGTCGCACCGCGCTCCCAGCCTGCGGATGAAATCCAGATGCCGCTCCAGCACCGTCGGATCGTCCAGGTCGGGCGCTTCCAGTCCGGCCGCGTCCCGGTAGCGGCACGAGACGACCCGACCGCCGACCGCTTCCAGCCATTCCGGATGGTAAGGCCGTCCCGGCGTGGCGGAGCAGCACATCACCCGGAAGGCAAGCTGTTGGCCGACGGCCTGGGCCTTGTGGATTTCTCCCTCGAGGAAAGCGTAGTCGATCTTGCCCGGCTCCGGCTCGAGCGTTCCCCAGCCCCACCTGGCGTAAGCCACAGTGGAAGGAATCCACGGGGGCAGGTTCGGGTCGTCCGCCCGGGTGTGATGGAACGTTTCCCAGCCGGCGCCGGGAACAGCAAAAAGATCCTCGCTTTCGGTCGGCTCCCGAACCGTCCAACCCGTTTGGGGGTTCGCCGGCTCCTGCGCCGCCGCGCGAAAGCCCGCCGCCCCGAGGCATGCCAGCGCCAGCGCTGTCGAAACCGCTTCCCTTATCTTCCGGCCTTTCTGCGGGGTGAGCATTCTCAGAGCGCATCCTACTCCTCCTCCCCGAGACGAAGCAACGCCGGGTTTCGGCGAGAAGACCGACGCCTAAGGCGGCGCCAAGCAGCGTGCCAAGCGGGATGTGCGCGAGGCAAGCTCAGGGGACCGAGCGCGGGCGAAGACGCGACGGCGCTTACATCTTGCGGTACCGCGGACCTTCGCCGCCCTCAGGGACGGTCCACTCGATGTTCTGATAGGGGCATTTGACGGCGCAGGATCCGTCGTGCATGCAGTTGCTCGGGCTGAGGATCAGTTTGCCGTCCTGTATGCGGTAGACTTCGCCCGGACAGAGGTGGGTGCATGGAGCTCCGTACTCCTCGGCGCAGATTTTGCACAACTCCGGATCGCGGATGATGATGTGGGAAGGCTCGTCCTCGCGATGACTGGCCCCGGAGAGGTTAACGAAAGCAGCCTTGTCCAAGCCGCCGGGATGGGGCCTGCCCAGGCGTTTGTTCTTGCGGGTGGCCTCGTGGTCCGGCTTGACCCGCAGACGCACGGGCAAGAGATGCTGGATGGTGGAAAGGGGAGCCCCGAGGTAGAGGCCCAGCTTGAAGCATTGCCGGTAGTTGCGCGCTTCGCGCAATGGCTCCAGCACGGTTCCTTTTAGACCTTGGAGATAGCGCTTCTGGAGAGCAGCCTCGGAAAAATCATTGCGATCGAGGGCCTCGAACGCGGCCTCCGCCGCCGCCATGCCGGAGAGGATAGCGTAATGGATGCCCTTGATTTTCTGTATGTTGACGAACCCGGCGGCGTCGCCGGCCAGCATGGCGCCGTTTGCGGCAAGCCGAGGCACAGCGTAATAGCCGCCCTCGG
>JAGHDA010000455.1 GCA_021160185.1 Verrucomicrobiota bacterium | reverse complement strand
GGGACGCTCAGCCCGGGCGGGGCGGTATTAGGATGGAAGAGGGAGGTTGCGTGGCGCGTGAAGGGGGTTGGGACGATTGTTGAGCGGCGGGTCAAGGGTGGACGGGCTCTCCGCGCCCGCAGGGACGGCTAAGGTGTTGGGGAGCAGCCGTGCCCTCTGAACCGTTCGTTCGGGGGGATGATCAACTTTTTTCAAGAGAGCTGCCAAGAAACGCTTGACAGCATGCGGCAAGCGTGATATGGATCGCGCGAATCGTCGATTATGAGCCTTTGGTCGTCAAACAGCCGCGTCAAACAGCCGCGGGTAGAAGAAGTTGCTCTACTTCTATGGCCTGACCCCGATGGCACGCGAGTGCCTTTCACGCCATCCTTGCGACCCTATTCCACTCAGCTCATCCTGCGCAGCAAAGAGTTGCAAGCGATGTCGGCACGCACACTTGCGGGCGGAGATCAAACGTTGGAACCACTCAAGGGCGGCAACAAAGGCGGCGATCGCGTGCCAGGGATGGCGCGCGTAAACGGCGTTAAGAACAGGCAACGCATGAGTACTATAATTACGCGAGAAAGCTGGGCGCTTGTTGGTGCAAGTAGGCGCCTCTTTGGCCGTGCCACTGCTAGTGGCGGTCTCATGCTGGCCTTCCACAGACGGCGCTGTTGCGCGCTCATCCTCCTTAGTCTCTGGCTCACGCCATCTCCCGTGCGGGCAACGGGTTATGAGTTGGAGGGCAAGGCGACTCTGATCTATCCGAACCGTCCTGAGTCCAATCAAGACCTGACCTGCTTGTTCCGGCGCGATGGCCCAAGATGGCAACTGGACGTCAGGGGAAACAGCTTGTACCCGTACGAAGTGACATCAATGGCCTGCACAGGGGAAGAGATGATTCAGTTTTTCAAAAACCGTGTTCCTTCCGGGCGAACTGCT
The DNA here is from genome assembly GCA_021160185.1 of Verrucomicrobiota bacterium. GTDB lineage: Bacteria > Verrucomicrobiota > Verrucomicrobiia > Limisphaerales > CAZBKV01 > JAGHDA01. The sequence continues at coordinate 3,168 of JAGHDA010000455.1, read as the reverse complement.
CCTACGGATGCGTCTGCTTCACAAGAGCCGCCAGCCACGGTCGCGCCCTTTCAAGCGGAAGTGCGTCCGGGGGTTCACTTCCCCAAATACAGCAATCTGCATTTCGGCCAAATCCTGGCGGCATTGGCGCCTGACCTGCTGGAAAAGAACCTTCAACGCAATGCGTGCCAACTAGTTTACTCTAACACGAATGCGCTGGCGCAAGCTGCTATACCCAACTGTCCCGCAAATGGTGACGCTTGGCCCCTAATGTCTCAGTCCATGACGGTTGGATATCATAGCGGCTATCGCAGCAACCTGGAGCGGGAACGTGTCTCACATGGCGTTTAAGCTCTTTGAGGACGTGACGGACATGACAGCAAAATTGTTTGGGAATGCGAAGTATTCAACTAGGAATAAAATGAAGAAAATGAAGAGAAACTTCCCTCCGTTGAGCATCCATCACTTCTTTTGGTTGGTTATGCTCTCCAGTTCGATTCTCGTCTCCGGGAGCGGCGCCGAATCGCCCCACAGCCGCGGCGAACCATCCCATCGGCTGCAGGCGTTTACGAATTTTCTATCGAGTCCTCCAACCATTGCCGAGGTCACCTTTGCACGCGTATTGCCTATGCGACCGATGGCCTTCCCAGACGCTCGCTCCGCCGAAAAGTGGGCGCGCCGTCAGAAAGCACAGGCCCAGACTGCCGGCGGTTTCACAAACCTCTTTGAGGGCCTCTGGCAAACGAACGCTTTCTTGCTCCGCGAGCTACCTTTGTCTGCCGCGACCAACGCCGCTACTTTCCGTGGAGCCTATTTTGCCGGTCGCTATCAGGATCTCATGTGGGCCATAGAGGACAAGCATGTCACGTTCTCCAGCCTTCCGTCGGATGGGGACAATGCACCGGACGATTCCGTCCATCCTATCCTCCCACTGGTGCAGGCGTGCGAGGGAGTGCTTGCCGAGGCGCTGACCCTCGGCGCCGCTGGCGTGCGCGTGGGTTCATTTACGTGGTCAGGGCTTGCCTTTCGCGCCCAGACCCATGGCGGTGAGGCGCTCCAAGGCCGGCTATATGTGGGCAGGGATGGCGCGCCGGCGCGCATGGAGTACACCCTACCAGGAAACAGTGATGCCACCATCGTCTCATACAGTTACACGTCCGATTCCGCCTCGCTCGATATCCCGTTGCCTGACTCCTTCTCCCGCAGAGCCAATGGCTCCCAGAGCGCGGCAGTTCGGTACATCCTCCGCAGCCTGCAGACCACAAGCACGAATCTCCCACGGGCCGCGTTCTTACCCGATCGGTTTCTTCGTGCGGATGATACGTTGATACTTTACACGAACAAGACGCTGCTCACTTTCCAAAACGGCAAATGGGCGCCGGTGCCGACGGCGCTTCAACAAGCTGGAGATTCCAATCGTTACCGGATGCTCCGTTGGGTTCTTTTCGTTGTCGTCATCCTTCCCTTGCCGGTGTTGGCTTGGCGGGCAGTGGCAAGGCGGATGGCCCAACGAAAAAGTAAAGAAACCAATAAATAGCAAAGACAGGAAAAGAAATGAAAAGCCAGCAAAGCGGCTGGCGAGGGGCTGCGTCTGCGTTGATAGCTAAAGCGGGTTGTCTGGGTCTCGTCGGCTTTGCGCTGTTGGTTGCTGAGAAATTCCCGGGCCGGCATGAACAGACGCGCCCGTGTCCCGTGACGCTGGACAGACGACTGCGTGCTCAGGATGCAAATTTGTACTTGGATTTGGCAAACCGAGGCTACCGCCAAGGTGATGTCACCTCTCCGTTCTATCCTTTGTGGCCAGGCGTCATACGCGCGGCGGCTCCTCTGTTTGGCGGGAGCCTTATGGGCGCTGGGTTGGTATTATCGAATGTGTTCTCACTTCTGGCCTGGGCGCTGTTTTATCGAGGGGTGGCGCGGCGGTGGGGTAAGCGGGCCGCACTTTGGGCGCTTTTATTTCTAGTTAGCTTTCCGGGCTCGATATTCTTCCAGCTTATTTACACCGAGAGTCTGTTTTTGCTGCTGACGATGGGCTTGTGGCTGGCGTTGCAGGGGCGGCGGTATGCTTGGGCGGCTGTGTGGGCTGGGTTGTTGCCGCTGTGTCGCGGTGTAGGAGCCTTCGCGGTCGTTCCACTCGGTTGGCATGCGTTCCGTGTCGCGTCGCCGGCGTGGCTGAGGGATGTGTGGGCGAGGCGGCGTGCCGCCGTGGCAAGCGGCTCGTCCTTCGACACTGCTCGCGCGCGTCAAAGCGGAGGAAAGGGTCGCGGCGTTAGCCCCTATGGCAGTACGAACGGCGCATGCCATGCTGGCGTCGCGAACGACAGGCGCACTGGTGGTTCCCACGAGCCACGGCGCAGTGCGCTGGCGCCGTGGATGCTAGTGGCGACGCCCGCTGCGGGCTGGGCTCTTTATCTCGCATTGATGTGGCACTGGACAGGGAATCCGTTCGAGGGGATAGAAGCCCAGAAACGAATCGGCGCTCATTCGATCCCCAATCTTTGGAATGTGCCGAAGTTCGTCGTGGGGTTCTTTAATCCGACCGACTGGCATTCGTTCAGAGGGTCCTTGCTGGACCGGTGCGCGTTCGTGCTGCTGCTTTACACGTTGCCGGTGTTGTGGCGGCTGGACAAGGGACTTCTGGCGTGGGTTTTCATGTTGGGCATCGTGCCGGCGATGAGCGGGACGTTCACTTCCTACATCCGCTTTGCTTCGTGCGCCTTTCCAATGTTTATTGCGCTGGGAGTGGTCCTGAGCCGGCGGGAATGGCGATGGTGGCGTTACGCCTTGTTGGTGGTGTTTGTGACACTGCACGCGGCGCTGGTCTGGCGGTATGTCAATCTTCGCTGGGCAGGATGAGGGAGTGGGGAAAGGACGGGCGATGGAAGATGGAGGATCGTGCATGACGCGCGACAGATTGTGAAAGGTGAGCGGCGATGAAGAAGCTGCATTCAATCGGAGGCGGCGAGAAGCCAGGGGGCGGGTTTACCCTGATCGAGCTGCTGACGGTGATCGCGATCATCGGGGTGCTGGCGGGATTGTTGTTGCCGGCGTTGTCGATGGCCAAGAAGCGCGCCCGGACGGCCTGGTGCGCGTCGAACCTGCGGCAGTTCGGGCTGGCGCTCCAGCTCTATGCGCAGGATTACCACGATGCCCTGCCGCCCAACGCGGACGGTCGGAACGAGGCGCTGG
>JAGHDA010000421.1 GCA_021160185.1 Verrucomicrobiota bacterium | reverse complement strand
TGGTCGAGGAGATATTGAGCGAAGCGGCGGGAGAAAAGCTGGAGGCGGGGTTCGTAGCGTCTTCGCAATCCCGAAAAGACGGGAAAGAGGCGAAGAAGACAGCGAAAAATTCTTCCTCCTCCCAAAAGCGGGCATCTTTGGGGCGTGAATCAACCAAGGCGGCCAAGGCGAGCCTTGGGAAAAACGGGGCGCACGAGACGGGGATCAATCCGAATTACCGGTTCGAGACGTTCGTGATAGGGGCAAGCAACGAGTTTGCGGCCTCGGCCGCGATAGCGGTGGCGCGCAAGCCGGGGCGTTCCTACAATCCTCTTTTCATCTTTGGAGGCACGGGTTTGGGCAAGACCCACTTGCTCCATGCGATCGGCAATGCGGCGCTTAAAAAGCGAGGGGACTATCGAGTTGTCTACACTACAAGCGAGAAATTTACGAACGAGTTTATCGAGGCGATTCGCAACAGTCGTCTTGAGAGGTTTCGGAGCAAATATCGTCGGGCCGACATCCTGATGGTGGACGACATCGAGTTCCTTGAGAACAAGGAGCGCATTCAGGAGGAGTTTTTCCATACATTCAACACCCTCTACCAGGGGCATCGACAAATTGTGCTCACTTGCGATCGCCCTCTCCAGGCGCTCAACGGCATGGCGGAGCGGTTGATCTCCCGTTTCGAGTGGGGATTGCTTACCGATCTTCATGAGCCGGACGTGGAGATGCGGATTGCCATCCTGAAGAAGAAACAAGAGGAGTACGGGCTTTCCCTCCCCGATCCGGTGCTTCAGTTGATCGCCGAACGGATTCGCTCCAACATCCGGAGGCTGGAAGGAGCGCTGGCCCGGCTGGCCGCTTACCAGGATCTGACGAAGCGGCGAGTGGAGTCTCCGCAGGCAGCCGAACGGGTTCTGACCGATATTTTCCAGCGGGAACGGCGTTTCCCCATTACGATTGAAGCCATCCAGCGGCGCGTGGCGGCCCGGTACGATTTGCGGTTGGCCGATATGTCCAGCCGCCGCCGGCCCGAGCACATCGCTTTCCCGCGCCAGGTGGCCATGTTTTTGAGTCGGGAGCTGACTTCTCATTCCCTTGCCAAGATTGGCGAGGCCTTCGGCGGGCGCGATCACGGCACAGTGCTCCATGCCTGCAAGCAAGTGATGGCCCGGATGGATGTGAACGAGGAGTTCCGCCGCGAGGTGGAGGAGTTGCGGCGCGACCTGGAGAGGGGATGGGACCAATGAGCTTCGGGAAGCTTGCGCCTCGTCATGATCCGCGGTTGCCACCGTTTCCGGCTCGGGGATAACCTGGAGGCATGGTGAAGAGAGGTGGCTCCGCTGATTCCAGACGCCGATGGCTCGTCTTTCTGGCGGCCGCGTGTGTGTGGCTGACCGGATGTCCGCTGCCTTCGGACGGTTCGCCTCAAGACGCCAATCTCCTCTATCGCCGGGCCATGAATTTGTGGACCACCGATCCGGAGGGGGCGGCGGATCTTTTCGAGAAAGCGTTGCAGAGCGATCCTGCGATCGCCGAAGCCCATAAGTACCTGGGAGTTCTTTACTCCCAGCCCGAAAGGAAAAACACCTACAACCCGATCCGCGCTCTCTATCATCTTCACGAATATCTTGCGCTCAAGCCGGCGACCGCGCGGCAGGAGACGATTCGAAGTCTGATGCGCGAATGCAAGCGAGCGATTTGTGGAGATCTCATTCGAGAAACGGATCCGGCCGGCTTGGCGAGTCAGCTCAATAACGCCAAGGATCAACTCATCCGCCTGCGGAAGGAAAACGCGCGCTTAGAGAAAGAGGTTGAGCGGCTTCGCAGTGAACTGAAGGCGCGCTCAGCGACGCGCGTTGGGGGGCCGTCTCCGGCCGTTCGCGGGAGCCCTTCGCCGGCTTCACGACCAAACCCTTCTCTTCGAACGACCCAAGGCGGCTATCGCATTCATGTGGTCAAACGGGGCGAATGGGTGTCCCGAATCGCCCGTCGCTACGGCGTCTCGATCCAAGACATTGTCCGGGCTAATCCGGGATTGGACCCGAACCGCGTGCGGGAAGGCCAGGAACTGCGAATCCCGGTCCGGTGAGCCGGGCGCGGGAGGGTAGCGAAGAGGGTCGGGATGCGCTAAGCTGGGACGCCGATGGCGCAGCGTGCGGTCATTGCTTCCATCACGGCTTTCTGGATCCTGATGAACGCGCTCCTGTGGCGTTCAGAAATGAGCCCCGCGGGGCGGCTGGGCGCGCCCATGGCTCCAGAGCGGGTATGGGATCGGATTTTGACCGCTCCGGATGAATCGCCCCTGGTCATTTTGAGGAAGGGGGAAAAGATCGGCTACTGTCGGATTTTGCCCAATGTAGTCTCGGCTTCGACCAACGCGTCCGCCGCCGACGCCGAAGCTCCCGGCCCCGAAGGGCGCGTGGAGAAGGTCGCCGCCTACTGGATTGACATCGACGGCAATCTGCGGGTCCCCGGTGCGCGGGCGCGCCTCCGATTCTACAGCCACTTCGAGATTGCGCCGGACAAGCAATGGCGTCAGTTCATGGTCCAATTGCGCCTGCCGCCCAATGTGTGGGAGTTGCGGGCCGAAGCGGCGGCCCAACGGGTGTGGCTGGAATACGGCGCGGGCCGTGATCGTTGGGAGCAGAGTTGGAGCTTTGAAGAGCTGCGCGATCCCTCGAAGCTTCTTAGTTCTTTCGGCTTGCCTGTCTTTATCGCTTCCCTTGGCTTGGGGGGCGTCGCGGAAGGCCTTCAGAAACAATCCTTCGAGCGGTTGGCGGCCGGAGTGAAGTGGGAAGCCTTTGAAGGGTGGCTCAATTTGGGAAGCACGCGCACCCGCGTCTATCGGCTCCGGGCGCGCCTGTTCGCTGATCGGGAAATCCGAATCGCTGTGAGTCGGGCGGGCGAGATCCTGATAGTGGAGCTGCCTGACGGCGTGCGCCTGGTAAGCGAGGCCCTTTTGGGCTTGGCCCGAGCCCATCATGATTAAGCTGGAGAACGTCACAAAACGCTTCGGAGATTTGGTCGCGGTGGACAGCCTCGATCTTCATGTTCCCGCGGGCGAGCTGTTCGCGATCCTGGGGCCTAACGCGGCCGGCAAGACCACCACCATCAAGTTGATCACCGGACTTATCCAGCCTACGCAGGGGCGCGTGCTGCTCGCCGGGCGCGACGTCCAGCAAGAGCCGATCGAAGCCCGCCGCCGCCTGGCCTACGTGCCCGATTTTCCTTTTCTTTACGACAAGCTCACTCCGTGGGAGTTCTTCCGGTTCATCGGGGAGCTGTTCCGCATGGATCGCAAACGCATCGAAGCCGCCGCCGGGCCCTGGATCGAGAGGTTTTCTCTGGAGCCCTACCTTCACGAAACGATTGAAAGCCTTTCCCACGGCACCAAACAGCGGATCGCCATTGCGGCCGGGTTGATGCATGATCCGCAGGTCTTTGTGTTGGACGAGCCGATGGTCGGTCTTGACCCTCATCATGCAAAGGCGTTGAAAGACACCCTGCGCGAGCTGGCCGCCCGCGGAACCGCGATCTTTATTTCCACTCATCAACTCAGCGTGGCGGAAGATGTCGCCGACCGGATCGGCATTATGCATCGGGGGCGCTTGGCGGCCCTGGGCTCGCCCGAAGAGTTGCGCCGCCAGGCCGGCGTCTCGGGGGCGCTCGAACAAGTGTTCCTCCGAATTACAGAGGAAGAGCAGACCGCCGCAGGCTATGCCAGGCCGGGCGGCGGATCGGAAAGGGGTTGAGCGATGGACGGCTCGACGGAAGCTCTCTCCTCCGGATTCAGCGTCGCCGCGGCGTCCAAGCCCCCGCCCGGCGCGCTGTCGCTGCTCCTCCGCGTTCATTGGACTCAACTGGCGAGAAGAATCCGAGGCATCGGCCGGCGCTCGCCTTTTTTGCTGGCGCTGATTGCGGGGTTTCTTCTCGGCTATTTAGGCACGGCCTACTTGCTTTTCTACAAAGCCCTTCGCTTTGCCGGCAGCTTTCCGGGGATCGGATCGATCCTTATCGAGCGGATGCTGTACCTTCTTTTCGCCTTTCTCTTCGCATTGCTGCTCCTGAGCAATCTGGTCATCAGCTATACCAATCTTTTTCGCAACGCGGAGACGCGGTTTCTGGTCTGCCTGCCCATTCCCAGGAGAGTAATTTTCCAGTGGAAGTTGATAGAGTCCGCCCTTCTTGCCTCCTGGGCCTTCCTGTTTCTGGTCGCGCCTTTGTTGGTCGCATACGGCTCGCTGCAGCGCGTCCAGTGGCACTACTACCCGCTCACGGCGCTTTACATGGGGCTCTTCATTATCCTGCCGGCCTGCGCGGGGGCGTGGCTGGCGGTTTGGGTGGCGCGCTACCTGGACCGGCGCAGCTTCCAGATCGGAACGCTCATCGTGGTGGGCGCGTTGGCGGCGCTCGCCGCGATCTATTGGCGGCCTCAGCCGGTGACGGATCAGGAGTTGGAAACGCGCGTCCTGGCGGTGCTGGACCGGCTCCTGTCCCGAACCGAATTTGCTTTGTTTCCTTTCCTGCCCAGTTACTGGATGGCGGCGGGCATTCAGCGGTGGGCCGAAGGCGCGGCTCGCGCCGGGATCTTCTTCGGAGCAGTTCTCCTAAGCTACGTTCTTTTTTTCGGTTTTCTCATCTCCACCCGGATGGGAAAGGCTTTCTATACGGGGCTGGCGGCCGTGCAGAGTCGGGGCGGATTTTTGGATCGCTGGCAATGGCGACGACGATGGCAAAGCGGCCGTCAATCGCGTCGGGCAAACCGCCGCCGCCTTTCAGTTCTCGAACGATTGCTCTTCTGCGTGCCCGGTTTGCCGGGCGACCGCCGCGCGTTGATCCTGAAGGACATCCGCATCTTCTGGCGGGACACCGCCCAATGGGCCCAGACCCTTGTGCTTTTCGGGCTGTTGACGGTTTACTTCCTCAACCTACGCCATTTCAGCCGACAACTGACCAACCCGTTTTGGATTTCCGTTGTTTCCTTCCTTAACCTCGGCGCGTGCTCGCTCAACTTGGCCACCTTAACCACGCGCTTTGTCTATCCTCAGTTTTCCCTGGAGGGGAAGCGGCTTTGGATTGTGGGGCTGGCGCCCTTGGGGTTGGATCGGGTCATTCGCACCAAATTCTGGATGAGCGTCGCGCTTTCCCTGGCGGTGACGGTGGGACTGGTTCTCCTTTCCTGCCGGATGCTGGCTCTCCCATGGTCTCAAACGATTTACCACCTTGTCGCCGTAGCGGTGATGGCGTTGACGCTCAACGGGTTGGCCACCGGCCTCGGGGTGCTCTACCCGGACCTTCACGAAGACAACCCAAGCCGCATCGTGAGCGGCTTCGGCGGCACGCTCTGCCTGGCGCTGAGCTTTCTTTACATCGTGGGCGGCGTGCTGACCCTTGCGGTGGGAGCGCCCTGGTCGTTGCAGGGACTGGGCGGGACGAAATGGGCGGCGTTTTGCTGGGGAATGTTCCTCGGCTTTTCCTTCCTGCTGGGCGCGGGGCCGATGCGCCTTGCGAGCCGCAGATTGGCCCGCTTCGAAAGCTAAGCGCCTTGCCGCGGCGGACTCGCTTTACAGTCGAGGCTCGGATGATAGAGTGGGCGGTATGACCGAGTCGTCGCGGCAGCCGGAGCCCCAACTTGCCCGCAGCGGCGCGGCTGTTCCCTCCGGCCGCGCAGCCGGCAGA
>JAGHDA010000327.1 GCA_021160185.1 Verrucomicrobiota bacterium | reverse complement strand
GGCGTACCAGCGGACCAGGCGGAGCGATTCGCCGAGGGCTTGCTGGAATCGAGGGTTCTCGACCGGCAGGTAGAAGCAGGCAAGAAACCCGGCGAGAAGGATGAAGAAAGTTTGGAGTTCGCGTTTGCGGTTCATAGTTCCCTGAAGGACGGAGGCGCGTCTTCGAAGGCAGAATATTCCGTTATTAAGCTACTTTGCCACTTAGCCAACATCTCGGATGCTAAAAAACCTTTGTCCCGCCTCTCTCACCCCGGATTCAGCCCCTCCTCCTGCTCCCTCGCCCGAGCGGACTCCAACTGCTGAAGGCACTTGAAGAAGTTGAGCACGCAGCGGTTGCTCAAACGGTAGAACACCTGAGCGCCCCGTTTCTCATCTTCCACCAGCCCCGCTTCGCGGAGGACGGACAGGTGCCGGGAAACGGTCGCCATCCGCGCGCCCACAAGCTCGGTCAGATCGCACACACAGCGCTCCCCCTCGCCCAGCTCGTTGAGGATGAGCAGGCGCGCGGGGTGGCCGAGAGCTTTGAAAACCTTGGCCTGCGGGCGATACGCCTGAAGGCGCTTGATGTTCATGCGCAAGAGCACTTTTAGCCCATGCGCTAAATAGCGTCAAGCTCCGTCCACCCCTTGCTTTTCCCAGCTCAGATCTTCTTCCAGAGGGTTCGCGGCGCGCGAAAACAAGGATATTTCACCGGACGCGCGCCGCGAAACGGAACCTCGGCGCCCGGAAGGAACGGAACAACGCTCATCAACTTCATGCAAGCTGCGGTCGAGCTTGCCCAAGCCGGCCAAACCGCCCGGGCGCGCGCCGAGGCGCTCCGTCGCTCCCTCCGGCGACCTACGCCAGCCCTGAGCCGGGCTTCCCGCGGCTCCGCCGGGAAAACTTTCGGCGTCTGGGCGGAGCACGCCTCGGCCCCTTTGCTCCAAGCCCGGGCCGCTACGGCCGGTTCTGGGAGGCGCGCTGCCGGTCGAACCAGCGGTAAAGCTCGTCGGAGTGGTAAGCCGCCTGCCAGGCGTTATGGCCGATATGCTCCAGGGTGGTGAAACGCACCTTCTTGCCGCCCGCGGCGCGGATGGCTCGAACCATTTCCTCGGAGTAACGGAACGGGACCGTGCGATCCTCGACCCCGTGCCAGACCCAGATGGGCAGGCGCACTAGTTTGGGCGCGTCGGCCGGATTGCCGCGCCCGCACACGGGGGCGGCCGCGGCGAACCAGTCCGGATGATCGGCCGCCAGACGCCATGTTCCGAACCCGCCCATGCTCAGCCCCGTGAGGTAGATCCGGTCCTCGTCCACGTTGAACGCGCGCTTGATGTGCGCGAGCAGGGCGACGAGGCGCTTTTGCTGGTCGTCCCGGGACCAGAAAGAGTCGCCCGGACATTGAGGCGACACGACGATGTATTTCATCTGCTCGCCGGCCGCCAGGCGGCGGGGCGGCCCCCACTTAGCGACGAGGCTCAGGGGGCCGTAGCTTTCGCCCCGACCGTGAAGGAAGAGAATCATCGGGGCGGGCTTCCCGGTTTTCGAGTAGTCCTGCGGCAGGTAGAGCAGGCACTTGACGACCCCGCCGTCGGAGAGGGTGAGAGCTTGTTCCACTTGTTTCCCCGGAGTCGGCTCGCCGGCGAGGAGAGCGCCGACGAAGGCCAACGAGACAACCGACAATGAAGTTCTTATTTTGCGCATGCCGCATGATGACCTACGGAAGGGGGCCGGGAAACCCAAAAATCGGCCCGCGCCCTCGGGCGGAGCGCGTCACCTCGACTAAGAACGCGGTTGAGGGGCGGCAAAAGAAGATTTGCATTCAAGGCGGGGTTGACTTTTCTATTGCGCCCCGGCCGAGGGGGCGGGCCAAAACGCGGCGGAAGTCCGGGGGCGCGTTGTGTCCGGCGCGGCAAATGTTGCCCGGGGGCGGCGGAGCGGTATAACTTGCGCAATTTTGCTCTCGGCCGAGTTAAATGATGGGAAGAAACAACCGAGAAACCAACGGGCAAGGCGCGGGCCGGACGGCGGCGTCTAGAGGGGCAGGACTCCCGCCGAAGCAGGGCCTCTATGATCCCTGGTTCGAAAAAGACGCCTGCGGCGTCGGCTTCGTCGTGGACATCAAGGGCCGCAAATCCCGGAAGATTGTCGAGGACGGCCTGGAGATCCTGCTCAACCTGGCCCATCGAGGCGCGGTGGGAGCCGAACCAAACACCGGAGACGGGGCAGGGATGCTTGTGCAGAAACCCCATGAGTTCCTTGTGGAAGCGGCGGACAAGGCTGGGTTTCGTCTGCCTGAGCCGGAGGCTTACGGGGTGGGGATGATCTTCCTGCCGAAGGATCCGGACCATCGCGGAGCGATGGAGCGGCTTTTCGAGAAGATTGCGGCTGAGGAAGGCCAGGAAGTCATCGGGTGGCGCACGACGCCCACCGACAATTCGATGATCGGCAAAACCGCCCTCGAATGCGAGCCGTGCATTCGGCAGGTCTTTCTCCGGCGCAACCCGGAGCTGGAGGACCCGATGGCGTTCGAGCGGAAGCTCTACGTGATCCGGCAGCGGGCCATGAACGAGATCCGGGACGGCGGCCTGCCGGGGGCCGAGTATTGGTATGCGGCGAGCCTTTCCTACAAGACGCTTGTGTACAAAGGAATGCTCATGTCCCAGCAGCTTGCCGCCTATTATGCGGACCTGCGGGAGGACTCGTTCCGGAGCGCCCTGGCCCTGGTTCATTCCCGGTTCAGCACCAACACGTTCCCCAGCTGGAGCCGCGCCCACCCTTACCGCTACCTGGCCCATAACGGCGAAATCAACACCCTTCGCGGCAACGTCAACTGGATGCACGCCCGTCAGTCGATGTTCCGCTCCTCTCTCTTCGGCGAGGACATTGAGAAGATCAAGCCGGTCATCGACCCGCACGGGAGCGACTCGGCAATGTTCGACAATTGCCTGGAACTGCTTGCGTTGAGCGGACGCTCGCTCCCCCATGCGGTGATGATGATGATCCCAGAGCCGTGGGAGAACCACGAGTCGATGGATCCGGAGCGGCGGGCTTTCTACGAATACCACAGTTGCCTGATGGAGCCTTGGGACGGTCCGGCGTCCATCGCGTTCACGGACGGGCGCCGGATTGGCGCGGTGCTCGACCGCAACGGCCTGCGGCCTTCGCGTTACTACGTGACCAAGGACGATCGGGTCATCATGGCCTCCGAAGCAGGCGTCCTGCCGACGCCTCCGGAAAACGTCCTTCTCAAAGGCCGGCTGCAGCCGGGCAGGATGTTCTTTGTGGACACCGAGGAGGGGCGCATCGTCGCCGACGAGGAGATCAAGGCGTCCATAGCCAAGGCGCGGCCTTACAAGGAATGGCTGGATCGCTACCTGGTGCGCCTGAACGAGCTCCCCGATCCGCCCTCGGCGGAGCCGCCCGACCACCAAAGCGTTCTCGAACGCCAGCGCGCTTTCGGCTACACCTTCGAAGAGCAACGGATCATGCTCGCGCCGATGGCCCAAAACGGCGTGGACCCTGTGGGCTCGATGGGCGCGGACAACCCGCTGGCCGTGCTCTCCAATCGGCCGCAGTTGCTCTACAACTACTTCCACCAACTCTTCGCCCAGGTCACCAACCCGGCCATCGACTGCATCCGCGAGGAGATCATCATGGCCACCCAGACCCAAGTGGGCGCGGAGCGCAACCTGCTCGAACCGGAGCCGGAGAGTTGCCGTATGATCAAGTTGGCCGCGCCGATTTTGAGCAACGAAGAGCTGGCCAAGCTGCGCCACGCGGCTGTGGGACAGTTCAAGTCGGCCGTCATCCCCATCCTCTTCAACCCGGAAGAAGACGGCTCCGGGCTGGAAAAGGCCCTCGAGGAGATTTTCACCCAAGCGGATGAAGCGATCGAGCAAGGGGTCAACATCCTGATCCTCTCCGACCGGGGCCTCTGCGCCGAAAAAGCGGCAATCCCGGCGCTGTTGGCCGTTTCAGGCCTGCACCATCATCTGATCCGACGCGGCACGCGCACCCGGACCGGGATCGTCTTGGAGTCGGGCGAGCCGCGGTTGGTGCATCATTTTGCCGTCCTTATCAGCTACGGCTGCAGCGCGATCAATCCCTACCTAGCTTTCGAGACGCTGGACGACATGGTCCGAACGGGCCTGCTTCCGGAGCTGGACATCCCGACCGCCCACAAGAACTACATCAAAGCGGCCGTCAAGGGCGTGGTGAAGGTGATCTCGAAGATGGGGATCTCCACCATCCAGAGCTACTGCGGGGCCCAGATCTTCGAGGCGGTCGGCCTGGCTCCCGAGGTGATCGAGAAATACTTCACCTGGACCCCCTCGCGGGTGGGCGGCGTGGGGTTGGACGTCCTGGCCGAAGAAACGCGGCTGCGCCACCGGTGCGCCTATCCCACGCGCCCGATTCGCCCCCGCGCGCTTGAGTCAGGCGGCTTCTTCCAGTGGCGGCGTGACGGCGAGTTCCACCTGTTCAACCCCCTTTCAGTGCACCTTCTCCAGAAGGCGGTCCGGACCGGCGACTACGACGTCTACAAGCAGTACGCCCAGCTCATCAACGACCAGTCGCGGAACCTGGCCACGCTGCGGGGCCTGCTCAAATTCAAGCCGCGCAAGCCTGTCCCGATCGATGAAGTCGAGCCGGTGGAAAGCATCGTGCGCCGCTTCAAGACCGGCGCGATGAGCTACGGTTCGATCAGCAAGGAGGCGCACGAAACCTTGGCCATCGCCATGAACCGGCTGGGCGCCAAGAGCAACACCGGCGAAGGCGGCGAGGATCCCGAGCGCTACACCTGGACCAATGAACGGGGCGACTCGAAGTGCTCGGCCATCAAGCAGGTCGCCAGCGGCCGTTTCGGAGTGACCATCCTCTACTTGGTCAATAGCAAGGAAATTCAGATCAAAATCGCCCAAGGCGCCAAGCCGGGCGAAGGCGGCCAGCTTCCCGGAGGCAAGGTCTATCCCTGGATCGCCAAGGTGCGGCATTCCACCCCCGGTGTGGGCTTGATCTCCCCGCCGCCGCACCACGACATCTATTCCATCGAAGACCTGGCCCAGCTCATCCACGACCTGAAGAACGCCAACGAAAACGCCCGCATCTCGGTCAAGCTAGTCGCGGCCGTGGGCGTGGGCACTATCGCGGCCGGGGTGGCCAAAGGCCACGCCGACGTGGTGCTGATCAGCGGCTACGACGGCGGCACCGGCGCTTCGCCCCAGACCAGCATCAAACACGCCGGCCTGCCGTGGGAGCTCGGCCTCTCCGAAACCCATCAGACCCTCGTGCTCAACAACCTGCGCAGCCGCATCGCCGTGGAGACCGACGGCCAGATGAAAACCGGCCGCGACGTGGTGATTGCCGCCTTGCTCGGGGCCGAGGAGTACGGCTTCTCCACCGCGCCGCTGGTCTGCCTGGGCTGCACCATCATGCGCGTTTGCCACAAGAACACCTGCCCGGTAGGCATCGCCACCCAGAACCCGGAGCTTCGCGCGCGCTTCCAGGGCAAGCCGGAGCATGTGGAAAACTATTTCCGCTTCGTGGCCCAGGAAGCCCGCGAGCTCATGGCCCAGCTCAGCTGCCGCACTATCGAGGAGCTGATCGGGCGAACCGACCTGGTGGAGATGGACAAGGCGATCGACCACTGGAAGGCGCGCCACCTGGACTTCAGCAACATCCTTTACCAACCGAACGTCCCGCCGGAAGTGGGCCGCTACTGCCAGATCAAGCAGGACCACGGGATCGAAAAGACCTTCGACAAGGAAGTCTTGCTGGATGTGTGCCGCCCCGCCATCGAACGGGGCGAACAGGTCCGGGCCGAGCTGCCCATCCGCAACGTTCATCGCGTGGTGGGCACGATCACAGGAGCGGAGGTCACCCGCCGCCATGGGGGCGAGGGGCTTCCCGAAGACACTATCCGCATCCGCTTTAAAGGCTCCGCGGGCCAAAGCTTTGGAGCCTTCATCCCCAAAGGCATGACGTTCATCCTGGAGGGCGACTCGAACGACTACATCGGCAAGGGCCTTTCCGGGGGCAAAATCATTGTCTACCCGCCCGCCGGGTCAGACTTTAAGCCGGAGGAAAACATCATCATCGGCAACGTGGCCTTTTACGGCGCCACCTCGGGCGAGGCTTACATCCGCGGCCTGGCCGGCGAGCGCTTCTGCGTCCGCAACAGCGGCGTCCGCGCCGTGGTGGAAGGAGTCGGCGATCACGGCTGCGAATACATGACCGGCGGCCGCGTGGTGATCCTCGGCCCCACCGGACGCAACTTCGCCGCGGGCATGTCCGGCGGCATCGCCTATGTGTTGGACGAGGCGGGCGACTTCCCCCGACGGTGCAACATGCAGATGGCAGGCCTGGAGCGCCTGAAGGAAGAGGAAGAGATCGAAGAAGTGCGCGCCATGATCCAGAAACACGCCGACTTCACTCGCAGCGAACGCGCCTTGCGCATCCTGACGCATTGGGAAAACTACATCCCCCGATTCGTCAAGGTCATGCCCAAAGACTATAAGCGCGTGCTCACGGCCCTTAAAAAGGTCAAAGAATCGGGCCTCACCGGCGAGGAGGCCATCATGGCCGCCTTCGAGGAAAACGCGCGCGACCTGGCCCGCGTGGCGGGGACCTGATCCCGCGCCCGGTCTTCCGAAAGTTCGAGAGAAACCTCGCAGCAAGAAATGGGAAAGCCAACCGGATTCCTTGAGTACGAACGGGAAACGCCTCCGGACCGGCCGCCGCGGCAGCGCGTCCGGGACTGGAACGAGTTCCACCTGGCCATGTCCGAAGGGTCGCTTCGGACCCAAGCCGCCCGATGCATGGACTGCGGGATTCCTTTCTGCCACACCGGCGGCCTCCTGCGGGGAGGAGCGGTGGGCTGCCCGATCAACAACCTCATCCCGGAATGGAACGACCTGGTGTACCGCGGCCTATGGCGGGAAGCCCTCGAGCGGCTCGAGCTGACCAACAACTTCCCCGAGTTCACCGGCCGCGTATGCCCGGCCCCCTGCGAAGGCTCCTGCGTGCTGGGCGCCAACGCCCCGGCGGTCACAATCAAGAACATCGAAAACAGCGTGGCCGAACGCGGCTGGGCCGAAGGCTGGATCGCTCCCCGGCCGCCCGCCGCCCGCACCGACAAGAAAGTCGCCGTGGTGGGGTCCGGCCCGGCCGGCCTCGCCGCCGCCGCCCAGCTTAACCAGGCCGGCCATTCAGTCGTCGTCTTCGAGCGAAACGACCGCCCCGGCGGGCTCCTCATGTACGGCATCCCCAACATGAAACTCGACAAACAGATCGTCCAGCGCCGCCTCGATCTCCTGGCCCGGGAAGGAATCGAGTTCCGAACCGGCGTCGAGGTCGGCCGGAACTATCCGGTTCAGAAGCTTCGCGAAGAGTTCGACGCGATCGTCCTCTGCACCGGCGCGAGCCGGCCGCGGGATCTCCAGGTTGAGGGCCGAGGCCTTAAAGGCGTCCACTTCGCGGTGGACTACCTGACCGCCGCCACCCGCCGCCTTCTGGACGGCGCGGAGCCGCCCGAAACCGCCGACGCGAAAGACAAAGACGTGGTGGTCATCGGCGGAGGCGACACCGGCACGGATTGTGTGGCCACTGCGATCCGCCAAGGCTGCCGCAGCGTGGTCCAACTGGAAATCCTCCCCGAACCGCCCCCGCAGCGGGCGCCGGACAACCCCTGGCCCGAATGGCCTCGGGTCAATCGCATGGATTACGGCCAGGAAGAAGCCGCCGCTCTCTTCGGCCGGGATCCGCGGATCTACCTCACCACCGTCAAACGCTTTGTCGGCGACGCCGAAGGCCGCCTTGCACAAGCCCTCACCGTCAAAGTCCGGTGGGAAAAGGACGCCTCGGGCCGCTTCGTGTTCCGGGAAATTCCCGGCACGGAGGAATCGCGCCCCGCTCAATTGGCGTTGTTGGCGATGGGGTTTCTCGGCCCCGAAGAGGACCTGCCGGAGCAACTGGCCGTGGAGCGCGACCCTCGTTCGAACATCAAGGCCGATCCCGAATCCTGCGCCACCGGCGTCCCGGGCGTCTTCGCCGCAGGAGATTGCCGCCGGGGACAAAGCCTTGTAGTATGGGCTATCCGCGAAGGCCGCGCCGCGGCGCGGGAGTGCGACCGCTACCTGATGGGCGCCACGGCGTTGCCTTGAAGAAAGAACCCGGACCGATGGCCGCGAAACCATCCCAAACCGCCAAGCCCATCCCGCGCGGG
>JAGHDA010000127.1 GCA_021160185.1 Verrucomicrobiota bacterium | reverse complement strand
TTTGGGAGACGGCAGCGTGGTGACTTATTACTGGTACCGGTTTGCCGATCAGCCTGCTTTGCTCAACGCGGATTTGACCCGGGAAGAGCGCGAGCGGCTCCAGGCGCGCGTGGAAAAGATTCACCGCCTCTGGAAAAAGGACCGCGACTACCTGCCGCCGCCTACCTCAGGGAAACTGGCCAGCATCGACCCGGCTCTGATCGTCACTCCGCCGCCAGGATTGGAGGTCGGGTACGTCCCGATCGCCACCCGGCAGGGGCCGGCCAAATAGGCCTGTCTGCGATTCCTTGAAAGCGCCTGACCCGCTTTTTCGTTGTCGGGTCGGGCTTCAAAAACGCAAATTGAGAGCTCAACACAACCGAGAGGAAGAAGAATCATGAAATACAGAGTTATCGGCTTGCTTGCGGCAAGCGCTTTGCTCGGCGGCGTTTTCCAAGGCGGCGCGGCGGAGAAGGTCGCCCGCACTTACGCCGAACGGGAGGCGTTCATCAAGCAGTTTCACCGGATCCCGCTGAACACCACGCCGGGGGACGCGATGCTGCTGCGGATCCTGGCGCGGGCATCGAAGGCGAAACGGGGCGTGGAAGTGGGTTCCGCCACCGGCTACGGGGCGATCAACATGGGCCTCGCCTTCGAGGCCAACGGCGGCCGCCTTTACACCATCGACATCGACCCGGACATGGTGCGCAAGTGCCGGGAAAATGTCCGGAAGATGGGCCTCGAGAAGACTGTGACAGTGATTGAAGGCGACGCGCTCAAGGTCCTGCCGCGGCTCGAAGGGATGTACGACTTTGTTTTCATCGACGCCGTCAAGCGCGACTACTTCAAGTACTTCAAGGCGATCGAGCTGAAGCTGACAAAGGGAGCTGTGATTGTAGCGGACAACGTGATCCGATCCGCCAGGCAGATGCAGGACTTCCTCTCTTACTTCAAAGGCAACGAGGACTACGAGATGGTCATTGTCCGCGCGTCGATGGAGAAACACGACGGCATGGCGGTGATCTACAAACTCCGCTGACCCCTAAGCGGAAACGGGAAGCCGGTCGCGGCGTTTTCACCGCGACCGGCTTTTTTACAGCGTGAGAGGACAGTCGTTTGCAAAGAACCTACTGTCCGCCTGTGGAAGGGCTCTCGCGCGGAGGAGTCGGCGCTTCAGGAAGAAGGGAGGATTCCGGGACCTCTTGCACGCGACGCGCCGCCATTACCATGCCCAGCCATCGCTGGTTCACCAGCAGGGCCTCCTTGAGCAGCGCAGGGTCGCCCTCGCGCGGCTGATAGAGGCGGCGGAAGAGGACCTGTTTCCGCTCCGGATCCGCCAGATAGTCGGCGTGGAGTCGATTGCCGACCGTGGCGATCAATCGGGTAAGGGATTGGAGGCTGAAGCGGGCTTGGAACTCATAGACGCCTTTGCCCGTCCGCGCGGTCAGCAGACAGCCGCCCAGGGAGGGCGCTTCGCGCCTGTAGTCGCGGATGAGGTTTTCAAGCACATCGCCGATCGGCGGGCGCGGGTAGATTCTGAGGCCGGGCAGGAGCCCGTAGATGCGTCCGGTGTCCGGATCGCGGTTGAGCGAGACAAGGAAGTCGGGCATCTGGAGTTTGCCCAGCGCCCGATAGCCTTCCTCGGTTAGGCCGCGCGCCTGAATGATCTCCTTGGCGCGGCGCAGGTAGTTGTCCAGATCCCGGCGCGCGAGCTGTTCCATCTTGGCGAACCAGTCGATCCATCCGGGTAGATGGGGCAAACGCCGCTCGATATGAAACCAATCGGCGCCTTCCGGAACCATGGCCAAAAGCCGGTCCACCGCCGGAAGGATTTCTTTTCGCTCCGGCTCAGCGGTTCGCAGCCATGGGGCCTCGTCGATTCCTCGGTGGAAAAGGAGCGCGCCGTCGAAGACCCGGGCGTGGTAGACGCGGCGGCTGACCAGCTCATGCTGGTCAAAGCCGAACAAGCCGAAGCTGGTCTGAAGGCGAGCAATGCGGGCAAGTTCCCATACATCGGGAGCAACTTCCTCGGCCCTTACATCCGCCTCGCACTTCAAGAGGGCGGCGTCAGAGGGAACTTGGGCCAGCTCGCTCCAGAAGTCCTCGAGGAGCCGGCGGTTTCCGTTGGCCGCCTTCACTTGCGCCGCGAGCGCCTCCTTCAGCGGCTGAATCGAGTCGGCCGGCATGAGGCGCACCTTCCCGTAAAGGGGCGAGCGGATCCGCCGGAAGTAATCGAGCAACGAAGCGGCTTCGTCAGGCGAGGGCGGCGGATAAAAAGGCGCCTCGATCGTGAGCGTCCACGGCGCGAAGGATTCGACCGGAGGCTCCGCCGACCACTCCGCCGCCAACTTTCCAAGGCGACCGAAGAAGCGCAGGGGGAGATTGCGCGCGGCCAGCTCGCGTTGAACGGAGGCCAGCCAGGCTTTGAGGCAGCGCGCGCCCTCGGGCCGCGGCTTACGGCCCACGGCGGAAAGCACAGGCCAGTCGGTCCCGGTCCACTGGAGCGCTTCCCGGATTTGGTCCATCGGGAGCGGCGCAGCCGCCCGGGCAGGGTCAAACTCGGCGGAGTAGATCGAGAGCGAAAGCCCGGGCCGGCGGCCGTCCAGGGCCAACCCGAGCGCCACCCCCTGGAAGCCGTGGCTGTCGGCACGGTCGATTTTCTGAGCCAAGGGCTTTCGCAACGGCTGGTCGGCTTCCAGGTAGTCAGCGAATTGCTCCAGGCTATCCACGCCCAGACGCTGTTGAACGGAGAATTGGATCTGGCGCCGGGTGAAATCGTCCAAACTGCTGAAGATTTGCTCGCGCTTGGCGCGGAGCAGGCCTTGCACGGCCGCGTCGGCCTGACCGGTAAAGAGCGAGAGAACCTGGAGGGCGCGGCCGTCGCAGACCACGGCAAGATCCGCCCCCGATGCCCGCTCCAAGGCGCGTTGCAGGAAGGGGTTGTTCCCAAGCCGGTCCGACCCCGGCTCGCGATACAACGCAGCCGCCAGCCCCCGGTTCTTCGTCAGGTAGACGCGCTTTGAAGAAACCGCCGCCCAGACTCGGATGCCGCGGGCCGTATCCACCTCGCACCGAACAACCTTGCCGCCGCCTTCCATCCCCGCCGTCTGGACGGTTTGGGGTTTGATGAGGCCGACCAGCAGCCGCGCAAGGGCCGCTTCTTCGCCTATCGGCAGGCTCAGCACGAATGCGTCTTGGGGGTTGCCCGGGTAAAGGGTGAGGGTGATTTCGCGTTCCGGATCAACGCCGAGGACTTCTCCAATCTCCTTCTCTTCCAGCGCGTAGCCGCGCAGCTTCATCCCTGCAAAAGCCAAGGCAGGGCTCTTTTCGTCGAGAATATCCCGGAGCTCGGGCGGCAACGCCTCTTTAGGCGCTCCATCCTTGAGGATGGTGTCCGCCATGTCGATCAAGGGCGTCAACCCCCGGAGGCGGACATGAAGCAACGCCCCGCCGGGCAGGGCGCGCCAGCCTCCTTCAGGCGCAGGCCCCTGGGCTTGCGCCTGATGAAGCGCTTCAGCCATAGTTTGCTCGTCCACGGCCTCCTGGGCCGCGGAATTTAGGGAAAGCCCCACACATATTAGGAGCCCAAGCCATTTGATTGACGGCCATTGTCTTTTCATAACCAAGATTGGTATGTTTTCTATGCTTTCATTGTGTAGCGAGGGAATGTCTCCCGCTTCTCTTCCGCCTCATCAGACAACACGCGAGGCAGGCGGAAGGTTGCACGAAGTTGGCGCGGCCTCCTGAACGAGGCGGAAGGAGAGGGTTTCTCCCGATTGGAGCGAATTTTTGAATCCTCAAGCCGCGAATGGCCGTCTATGGAAGAGGCGCAAAGAATCTTTCTTGGGAGACTGCATGGCGGCAGGGGCGGCCAGGCGCGTGAGGAATGTGAAGCTCGAAGCATGCGTATTACACGAAGCATGCGTATTACAGAGTCGTTGGTTCGCAAAGGGTTGCTGACGGAAGCCCAGGCGGCGGAAGCCCGCCGTCTTCAACGTCAGGAAGGGCTGCGCATCGATCAGGCGGTTCTGCGCCTCGGTTTTCTCAAAGAGCGGGACTTGCTTCGGGCCTTGGCTGAGCAGCTCCGGCTTCCTTTCACCGACCTTTCCGAGACAACCATCGACAAAGAAACCCTCCGCAGCCTTCCGCCCAAGATCGTCCATCGCAAACGGCTTTTGCCGCTGGCGCGCCAAAACGGCACGCTTCAAGTGGCGCTCAGCGATCCCTTCGACACCAGCCCCCTGGATGACGTCCGCCTCCTGACCGGGCTGGAAATCCAGCCGGTCCTCGCCCCTCGGGAGGAAATCGAAAAGCTTATCAAGGCCTACTACGGCGTAGGCGGGGGCACGATCGACGAAATGGTAGGCGAGGAAACGGTCGAGGCGCAGACCGACTCGGCCGGGCAAGATCTCCTGGAAATGGCCCAGGGGGCGAGCGTTATCAAGCTCGTCAATGAAATCATCCTCGAAGCGGTCAAAGAGCGGGCCAGCGACATCCACATCGAGCCTTACGAAAACCGGCTTTCCATCCGGTACCGGATCGACGGCGTGCTTCATGAGGCTTCCCTGCCGCCTCAGATCCACCGCTTTCAAGCGGCCATCATAAGCCGGATCAAGATTCTCGCCAACCTGAACATCGCCGAACGGCGCGTGCCTCAGGACGGGCGCATCGAATTCCACGTGGGAGGCCGGCAGATCGACGTGCGGGTGAGCGTCATCCCGATGCTCTTCGGCGAAGGGGTGGTGATGCGGCTCTTGGACAAATCCAACGTCCTTTTCACCCTGCCCGAGCGGGGGATGGAAGAGGACACTTTCCGAGAGTTCAACGCCCTTATCAAGCGGCCGCACGGGATCATTCTGGTCACCGGCCCCACCGGCGCGGGCAAGACCACCACCCTTTACGCCGCGCTCAACGCGATCATCAATCCGGGCATCAAGGTGCTGACGGTGGAAGACCCGGTCGAGTATTATCTGCCGGGCGTCAACCAAATCCCGGTGGACCCACGGGTGGGCATGACCTTCGAGCGCGGGCTGCGCTCCATCCTCCGGCACGATCCGGATGTGATCATGATCGGCGAGATCCGGGATCTGGAGACAGCGCGGGCGGCCACCCAAGCGGCGCTCACCGGCCATCTGGTTCTTTCCACCCTCCATACCAACGACGCCGCCTCCGCCCCCATCCGGCTCATCGATATGGGCGTGGAGCCCTACCTGGTCAGCAGCACCCTCATCGGTTCGATGGCTCAGCGGCTGGTCCGACGGATCTGCCCCGACTGCAAAGCGCCCTACCGACCGGATCCGGCGTCCGCGCCGGAAGACTTGGGGCTGGAACCGGAACAGTCCCTCTGGCGCGGGGAAGGCTGCGAGAGCTGCCGGAAGACCGGTTACCGAGGACGCACCGGGCTCTATGAGCTGCTGGTGTTCAACAACGAGATCGCCGAGCTGGTTCTGCGGCGGCGGCCCACCCCCGAAATCGTCGAGGCGGGGCGGCGAGCCGGCCTCCGCCTCCTGCGCGAGGACGGCTGGATCAAGGTCCGCAAGGGAATCACCACCGTCGAGGAAGTTTTGAGCTGCACGGCGGTCTGAAGAGGGGGGGGCCGATGGGCGAGTATTTCTACACGGCGAAAACCCCGCGCGGGGACACAGTTCAGGGAACCCTGGTCGCCGAAAACGAAGCCGCTGTTCTTCGGGCGTTGGACGAGCGCTCCCTTTTCCCCGTCCAGATCCAGCCCGCCGAGGAGCTCGGGGCGCGGGCTTCCGGCCGCAGGCGGGTGCGCCGCCGGGATGTGGGGCTTTTCTACGGGCAATTGGCGGATCTGCTCGACGCCGGGGTGCCGTTGCTCAAGGCGCTGGACTCGTTGATCCGCTCCACCGTCAACCCCCGGCTCGTTCAGATTCTCAAGGAGGTCCGGGCCGATGTGGCCGACGGCAAGTCGCTTACGGCAAGCCTTGGACAGTTCCCGGGCGTCTTCCCGCCGTTGCACACCGCCATGATCCAAGCCGGCGAGCGAGCGGGGTTTCTCGAGGATGTCCTGAGCAGCCTCTCGGCCTTCGTGGAACGGTTGGACGAGCTGCGCGCGAAGGTCCTCGGAGCCATGATCTATCCGGCCCTTCTGGTCACGGCCGGGTCAGTGGTGCTCACGCTGGCGTTAATCTTTTTCGTTCCCCGGTTCGAGCCGTTGCTGGCCAACGCGCCCAAACCGCTGCCCACGCAGATTGTCTTCGCGATGAGCCATCTGCTCCGCGACTACGCTCCGATCCTGTTGCTCACGCTTGTAGGATTGGGACTGTTGCTGTTTACGGCGGTCACCAGCCGCGCCGGCCGCCGCGCCTTCGAGTCGTTCCGCCTCCGCGCGCCCGTGTTGGGGCCCACCCTCCGCGCGCTGGCCATCGCGCGGTTCTGCCGGATCCTCGGCACCCTGCTGGCCAACGGGGTGCCGATCCTCCAATCGCTGGCCATCAGCAAGGACGCCACCGGCTCCGCCCTTTTGGCCGACCGGATCAGCGAAGCTCAGGAAAACGTGCGGGAAGGCAAGTCGCTCGCCGCCCCGATGCGGGCAAGCGGCATCTTCCCCGATCAAATCGTGGCGATGATCGCCGTGGCCGAAGAAGCCAACAAGCTGGACACGGTATTGCTCAAAGTGGCCGACACGGTTGAACGCCGAGCCCATCGCCAGGTGGATCAAGCGGTGCGTCTGCTGGAGCCGGTGATCCTTTGCCTGGTGGCCATGGGCATCGGCTCTCTGGCATTGGGGTTGCTGCTCCCAATCTTTACCATGGCAAGCGCGCTGGGCCGCCAGTAAGGCCGGGCGCCGGCGCGTTGAATCGTCTCTCGTTCCCTCGCGTCTATGAGGCGAGGTCGCTCGAAAAGGAAGGAAAAAACAGCGAAATGAAAAGGACCGTTATGATCGACATCTACCGGCGGCGGCTCCGCGCAGCGCGCGCGCTCCGTCATTCCGAAGGGGGCTTCACGCTCATTGAAATCCTCCTAGTAATCGTCATCATCATGATGCTCGCCGCCGCTTTGGTTGTTTTCGTCATCCCCCAACAGAAGGGAGCGGAGAAGAACACCACCAGGCTCCTCCTGATGCAGGTGCAAAACGCCTTGGACACGTACCGTCTGAACATCGGGCATTACCCGACCCAGGACGAAGGCGGATTGAGCGCGTTGCTGGTCAAGCCGCAGTTTGACAACGAGGCCCTGGCCGACCGTTGGCAGGGACCCTATCTGAAGCCCGGCACCAAGCTCCTGGACGCTTGGGGGCATCAAATCGTTTACGAGCCGACCGACACCACCGGGCTCACCAGCGACCAAACCGATACGCCCACGCTGCCCTACAAGCTCTACTCCCTGGGACCGGACGGCCAACCGGAAACCGAGGACGACATCAAGCTGGTCAGCGAGGAGGACCTCCAGGACGCCGGCACGGGGCTCGGCGGGACCGCAATGCCTTAAGTTGCAATGCGCCGTCGCCGCTTTCAGGCGGGGTTTACGCTGTTTGAGATGCTCCTGGTTGCGGGGATCCTCGTTCTCCTCGCGGGGGCGGCGGTGACCAGCCTGAACGCGATGCGCCGCGGCGCGGAATTGAATGAAGGGGTTCGGCGCGTGGAGGCGATCCTCCGGTTTGCGGGAGCCGAGGCGGCTTCGCGAGGCCGCCGGGTGCGTCTCATCGTGGATCCTCAAGCCGCCGACCTGGCCGGCGGCGTCCCCGAGCCGGGTCCGGCCGAAACAAACGCCTCCCCTTTTCGCGTGGAATGGGAGCCGGACCCGCTTAATCGCCCCGGCGAGTTTGTCCCCCTCAACCATC
>JAGHDA010000458.1 GCA_021160185.1 Verrucomicrobiota bacterium | reverse complement strand
GAGAACTCCTGATGGACGCCAGAGAGGTGGACGAGGCTCTGGAATCCATCGCTTCACAAATCGACAACCGGCATCCCGCCCCGGAGCCCCTGGTGCTGGTGGGCATTCAGACCGGCGGGGCGGCGCTGGCGAAACGGCTGGCCGCCGCGATCCAAAGGACCTCGGGCCGGGAAGTCCCCGTCGGCCTGCTGGACATCGCCATGCACCGGGACGACTTGAGCCGCCGGCTGGCGCCGCCGATCCATCCCACTTCGATCCCGTGCGACGTGGAAGGCAAAACGGTGGTGCTTGTGGACGATGTGCTCTTCAGCGGCCGCACCGGGCGGGCGGCCTTGGACGCCCTCACGGATCTGGGGCGGCCGCGGCTGGTCGAGCTGGCCGTGCTGATCGATCGCGGCCATCGGGAACTGCCCATCCACGCCGACTACATCGGTCGGCGCGTGGAGACCCGCCCTTCCGAGCGGGTCGAGGCGCTTGTCGAGGAAGACGGACTGGCGGTTTACCTTTGCAAAGACAACGGCTCCGCCCCAGCCGCCCCGCAGACATGAGCTGGACGCGCAAGCATCTGCTGGACCTGCAATCCCTCGAGCCGGAGGAAATCCTTTCCATCCTCCGCACCGCCAGGGAGTTCAAGGCCGTCGGCGAACGCCACATCAAGAAGGTCCCTTCCCTCCGCGGCAAGACCGTCATCAATCTGTTCATTGAACCCTCGACGCGCACGCGCATCAGCTTCGAGCTGGCCGCCGTGAGACTGAGCGCGGATGTGATCGACTTCACCGCCGAGGCCTCCTCTCTCCGCAAAGGCGAGTCCCTCAAAGACACCGCCCGAAACCTGGAAGCGCTGAACGCGGACTTCATCATCATCCGCCACCGCGCCGCAGGCGCGCCGCATTTCCTCTCCCGCGTGCTGGACGCCCACGTCGTCAACGCCGGCGACGGCGCTCATGAGCATCCCACCCAGGGGCTCCTGGATTTGTTCACCATCCTGGAAACCAAAGGGCGCATCGAAGGGCTCCAGGTGGCCATCATCGGAGACATCCGCTACAGCCGCGTGGCGCGCTCTAACATCTGGGGGCTGACCAAACTCGGGGCAAATGTCACCCTTTGCGGCCCTCCCACTCTGGTCCCTCCCGAATTCGAAAAGCTGGGCTGCCGCATCTGCCACAATCTCCATGACGCGATCCGGGACGCGGACGTGATCAACCTGCTTCGCATCCAGCATGAGCGCCAACGCCGCGCCATGTTTCCCAGCCTCGGCGAATACCGCGCCCTCTTCGGCATCAACACGGAACAGCTCAAGGCCGCCCGGCCGGACGCCACGGTGATGCACCCCGGTCCGATCAACCGCGGCGTGGAAGTGGACAGCGAAGTGGCCGACGGAGAAAGATCGGTCATCCTCCGGCAAGTGACCAACGGCCTGGCCGTTCGGATGGCGGTCCTCTACCTCCTCAGCGGCGGCGCGGCCGCCGCCTGAAGCCCCTCTCAGAGAAACCGCCTCTGCCGCTCCTCTTGGAAAAGCTTCTCGCCCAGCGTGAGCGCATGGGCGCGGCGACGCTCGGTGATGTGCTTGTCCAAACCGGGGTTGTAAGGGCAGGGATAATTGCCGTCGTAGCAGGCCATGCAAAGCTCGTTCGCCGGCGCGCCCACCGCCTGGACCATCCCTTCCTGGGAAAGATACGCCAGCGAATCGGCCTTCAAGTAACGGCGGATCTCTTCCCGGCTGTGATTGGCCGCCATCAACTTGCTCCGGTCCGGAAAGTCAATCCCGTAAACACAAGGGTACATGTGAGGCGGGCAGCTCACCATCACATGCACCTCTTTCGCTCCGGCTTCCTTGAGGTTATGGACCCGGGTGCGGCAGGTGGTTCCCCGAACGATCGAGTCGTCCACGATGATCACCCGCTTGTCGCGGACAAGGTCTTTGATCAGATTGAGCTTCACCCGCACGTTGAAGTCGCGGATGAGTTGGGAAGGCTGAAGAAAGCTGCGCCCCACATAGTGGTTTCGGACAAAGGCCATCTCGAACGGGATCCCGGACTCCAGGGCGTATCCCAGCGCGGCGCAGTTGCCGCTGTCCGGAACGGGGACGACCAGGTCCGCCTCGCGCGGCTCCTCCCGAGCGAGGCGGCGGCCCAGCTCCACACGAATCTCGTGGACGGTCCGGCCGTAAAGCCGGCTGTCCGGCCTGGCGAAGTAGATGAGCTCGAAAATGCAAAAGGCGCGGCGATGGTGCTCGGGAAACGCCTGGACGCTGCGGAGGCCCTCCCGGTCGATCACCACAATCTCCCCGGGCTCCACATCCCGGACGAACTCCGCCTCCACCAGGTCGAACGCGCAGGTCTCGCTGGCCAGGACCCAGGCGTCGCCCAGCCGCCCGATGGAAAGAGGGCGAAAACCGAACGGATCCCGCGCGCCGATCAGCTCCCTTTCGGTAAGGATCAGAAGCGAGTAAGCGCCTTGCACCCGCCGAAGCGTGCGGGCCAGGTCGTTCGGCTCGCCCTCCAGGTCGGGCTGGACGGCCAGATGCGCGATGATTTCGCTGTCGGTGGTGGTCTGAAAGATCGACCCTTGCTCTTCCAGAGCGGCGCGCAGTTCGGCGGCGTTGGTGATGTTGCCGCTGTGCGCGATGGCTATCTGCCCGCGGGCGCATTCGACCGTGAGCGGCTGGATGTTGCGCGGATGGCTCGATCCCGTGGTCGAGTAGCGGGTGTGGCCGATGGCCGTCGACCCTTTCAGCTGATCCAGCGCCTCATTGGTGAAGACTTGGGCCACCAGGCCCATCCCGCGGTGGACGTGGAACGCCCCTTCCTCACAGCTCACGATCCCGGCGCTTTCCTGGCCCCGATGCTGCAGAGCGTAAAGGCCGTAATAGGTAAGCCCCGCCGCTTTCGGATGCCCGTAGACGCCGAACAGACCGCAATAGTGTTTCGGATGCGCCATGTCTCTCGCGCCGCTTCCGGCCGCGCTTTCCACCCTACTCCTTCCCGCTGTGAGCGAGCAACCGCTCGATGAAGGAAGTGGAATACTCCCCG
>JAGHDA010000381.1 GCA_021160185.1 Verrucomicrobiota bacterium | reverse complement strand
TCCCTACAGTTCGGACGACGGATTCTCCGTCATCGACTATCTGCAAGTGAATCCGGAGTTCGGCTCGTGGGCGGATGTGGAGGCGCTCGCCGGGGAGTTCAAGCTGATGTTTGACGCGGTGTTCAACCACATGTCGGCCCAAAGCCCATGGTTCCGAGCGTATCTCAACAACGATCCCGAGTTCCGGGACTTTTTCATCGCGGTCGAGGGCGAGCCGGATCTTTCCTCCGTGGTGCGGCCGCGCACGACGCCGTTGCTGACCGAGTTCGCCTCCGCGAGCGGGCCGCGGCGGGTGTGGACCACGTTCAGCGCGGACCAGGCGGACTTGAACTACAAGAACCCGAAGGTCCTGCTCAAGATGTTGGAGGTTCTCCTGGAATACGTGCGGCGGGGGGCGCGGTTCATCCGCCTGGACGCCATCGCTTTTCTGTGGAAAGAGATCGGAACGCCGTGCATTCACCTGCCCCAAACCCACGCGATCATTCGCTTCTTTCGGGCGGCGCTGGACATTGCGGCTCCCGAGGTTCTTCTGATCACCGAAACCAACGTCCCGCACAAGGACAACATTTCCTATTTCGGCGACGGCTACACCGAGGCGCAACTGGTTTACAACTTCGCGTTGCCGCCGCTCACGCTCCACAGCTTTTTGCGCGGGGACGCCACGGTGTTGAGCCAGTGGGCCCGGACGCTGGCCGCGCCTTCGCCTCGCACGACCTTCTTCAACTTCCTGGCCTCGCACGACGGCGTGGGGCTCAATCCCGCCCGAGGAATCCTGCCTGAGGAGGAAATCCAGTTCCTGGTCGAGCGCTGTCTGGCTCACGGAGGCTACGTGAGCAACAAAGCCAATCCGGACGGAACCGAAAGCCCTTATGAACTGAACATCGTCTATTTCGACGCCCTCAACGATCCCGGCGCCGAGGAGCCGACGGAGGTTCAGGTCAACCGGTTCATCGCTTCGCAATGCGTGATGTTGGCCCTGGCGGGCATGCCGGGAATCTACTTTCACTCCCTCTTCGGATCCCGCAACGACCGGCGGGCGGTGGAAGAAACCGGGATCAAACGGCGGATCAACAGGCAGAAATTCCCCCGCGAACAAATCGAGGCCGAGCTGGCCGACCCGCAGTCCGTGCGGGCGCGGGTCTTCAGCGGCTACACGCAGATGTTGCGGGCGCGCCGCAGCCGCGCCGCGTTCGCCGTCAACTCCCCCCAGGCCGTTCTCGACGGTCACCCAAGCGTCTTCGCCGTCCTTCGGGGCCAAGCTCCCCGCCGCGTTTTGTGCCTTCAGAACACGGCGGGGAAAGAAGTTGAGTTTCCGATTCCCAAACCGCTGCGCTCAAGCCGGCTGGATATCCCGGCGCGCCATCCGGACAGCGGACCCTCGTCCGGTTCCGGCGGCGCGATTCGGCTGGAGCCCTACCAAGTTCTTTGGCTGGAGGAAACGCCCTGAAACCAGGGCCGACATGACCGGGCGCGCGCCGGCTCAGGGCGCGGCCTTGCCATCCGAAACGAAATCAAGCCGCTCGGCAAGCCATCGGCCCAGCGCGCGCCAGTCGCCCTGCCCTTCGGCGGGACAGTCCGCTTGAGGCTCGTCGATGAGAAGCCAGGCGCGCCACCCCGCCCCGCGCGCCGGCAGAATGTCGTTGTCCACCCGATCCCCCACCATAAGCGCAAACTCGGGAGAAACGCCGCGCGCCTGAAGCCGAGCGCCCAAAAGGCGAAAGACATGCGGATCGGGTTTGCTGAACCCGGCCTCGAACGACCAGAACCGAAGCTGCGGATGAAACCGCTCCAAGCCGCAGAGCGGCGGCAGACACGCGGCCAACTCCCGCAGGGTGTAGGGCTGGGAGTTGGAGGCGAAACCGAGCAGCGCCGAGGAAGCCGCCAAGCGGCCGAGCGTTTCCTCCGCTCCCGGCATCAACTGAACCGTCCGCTGGGTCTGCGCGTGGCCGTAGAGAAAATCGTCCAGTTCGGCCGGGGCCAGGCGCGCCAGCTCCGGCGCGGCCTCCACGGCGATCCGAGGCCAATAGACTTCCGGGAAGGGCACGCCGCTCCGGCGCGCCTGCGCGTGGGCGGCGGCGATCCGCTCCTCGGTCCGCTTCCCGAAAGCTTCAAGAGAAAACGGCGGCGCAACATCCAAGAATTTGCGCCAAAGCCGATTCCACCGCGCTTCGCCGTCGGGCGGCGGCGGACCGACGCGCAGGAGCGTCTTGTAGACATCGAAGACAACGGCGCGGAGTTTCATGTGAGCGCGGACCAGAGAAGCGGATAAAGGTTGGAAGATTCCAACCGATCGCGAATGAAATCCTCAAGCAGTTCCAGCGAGTCTCCCGGATCGTTCGGCTCCGGATCGGGTCGGCTCAGCGCCTCGGCGAAGCGCTCGCCATAAGCCGGGCCGCTGAGCCACGCGGCGGCGGAATCAGGCCAGACACAGGGATCAAGGCCGCCCGCGGCGGCCGCGTCCCGCCACGAAGCAAGCTGCGGATTGAGCGGCGCGCAACGCCGCCACGATTCCTCAGCCGGCTTGGAAAGCGCTTCCAGTTGGCCGGCGAGGGTCAGGCGGCTGAATGGAATCGGCTCAGGACGGCGGGCCTGAAGCGCGGG
>JAGHDA010000260.1 GCA_021160185.1 Verrucomicrobiota bacterium | reverse complement strand
GGGGGAATCCGGGTGAAACGCTCCTTTTGCTCGGCGTCGATAGGAAGATCAACGCGCGTATAGTAAGGTCGCCCATGCCGGTCGGCCAGTTCCAGGAACCGCTTGCCGGGGTCCTTGCCCGTTCGAGCCGTCAATTCCGCCGCGGCGAGGCCGAGCAGGATGCCGTCCTTGTCGGTGGTCCAGGCCGCGCCGGCCGTTTCTAAGAACGACGCCCCGGCGCTCTCTTCGCCCGCGAACACCAGGCGCGAACTATGGAGCCCCTCGGCGAACCACTTGAAACCGACAGGCGTCTCGTAGAGGCGGCGGTCCCAAGCGGCGGCGACGCGATCAACCAAGGCGCTGGTGACGAGGGTCTTGCCGACGGCGCCGTCCGGGGGCCATCCCTGCCGGCGCTCCAACAGGTAATCGATCGCCGCGGCCAGATAGAAATTGGGGTTGAGCAGCCCCATGCTCGGGCAAACCACTCCGTGGCGGTCAGCGTCCGGATCGCACCCCACCGCAATGTCGAACCGGTCCTTCATCTCCACCAGCCCGCGCATGGCCCAAGGACTGGAGCAATCCATGCGGATCTTCCCGTCATGGTCCACCCGCACGAAGGCAAAGCGCGGATCCAGCCGCGGATTTACCACTTCAAGGTTCAGGCGATACGCCTCGGCCGCGGCGAACCAATAATCCAGGGACGCCCCGCCCAGGGGATCGACCCCAATCCGAACGCCGGCGGAGCGAACCGCTTCCAGATCCACAGCAAGCCGCAACTCGGCTGTGTACTCACGGGTGAAATCGCGCATGTGGACGAAGCCGGAGCGAAGCGCTTCCGAGTAGGCAACACGGCGGACATCTCGGTTGCCTTCCCTGAGCAGCTCGTTGGCGCGGGCTTCGATTCGCCGGGTAAGAGCCGTCTCCGCCGGTCCGCCGTGGGGCGGATTGTACTTAATCCCTCCATCCTCGGGCGGATTATGGGAAGGGGTGACGACAAGCCCGTCCGCAGGCGACGGCGGCGCCTGCCGATTGTAGCGGAGGATCAAGCGCGAGATTGCCGGCGTGGGCGTGGGGCGATCCCTTTCCTGAAGAAACACAGGAACCTGGTTGGCAGCGAGGACCTCCACAGCGGTCCGAAGCGCCGGCTCCGAAGCCGCGTGTGTGTCCCGCCCCAAGAACAGAGGCCCTCGCACGCCCTGCTCGGCTCGGCAATCGCAAACAGCCTGGACGATGGCCAAGACATGAGGCTCGCAAAACTCTCCTTTCAAAGGGCTGCCGCGGTGCCCGCTGGTGCCGAATTTCACGGGCGAAACGGCGCTTGGCGCAGGCTCGTAGTAGGCTTTCTCGATCCTCGCCGGGTCGATCAAAATCTCCTGAGGAGGCGGCTTGCCGGCCAGCTCGTGCGGTTCCATCATTTGTTTCCGTCTCTAAGGCTCCGGTTGCGAAAGTCGCGGTTCTCCGCGGCGCGGTGGAGATATACACCGCCTTGGCCGGGGAACAAAGCTCCGAAGAATCAAAGAGGACGCCGGACGCGCCGACGCCGGATAAACTGCAGAGAGGAATCGTAACCGGCCGCCTTGGCGGCGCTGACAGCCGATTCAAACTCCCAGGCTGTCTCCCGCGGGGCATGGGCGTCCGACCCGAACGTAAGCCCCACGCCATAATCCGCGGCCATGGCGAGGATTTCCGCCGAAGGATACATCTCCCGACATTCCTTGCGGAGGCCGGCGGTGTTCAACTCGACAGCAAGCCCCTTTTCCGCGGCCAGTTGAAGCAAAGGACGAAACAGTTCGGCTATCTTGCCCTCAGGGCGGTAGCCGAACTTCTTGCACAGGTCCAAGTGCCCAAGAATGTCAAACAACCCCGAAGCCGCCGCCTCGGTCAGCCGCTCGGCATATTGAACCCACACGTGAAGCGTATCCTCCGACTCCCATCGAGACGCCTTCACCGGATTGTCAATATCCCAGTCCCCCACGTAATGGACCGACCCGATG
Source organism: Verrucomicrobiota bacterium (assembly GCA_021160185.1). Taxonomy (GTDB): domain Bacteria; phylum Verrucomicrobiota; class Verrucomicrobiia; order Limisphaerales; family CAZBKV01; genus JAGHDA01. The sequence goes on along the minus strand of JAGHDA010000260.1, from coordinate 1,430 downwards.
AGATAATCCCACTCATACCGCCCCGAAAGCTCCCGAATCCAATCCTCCATCCCCGGGAGATAGTCCACCTCCAAGCCCAGCCTGATGGTCATCTCCGGATGGGCTCGACGGGCTTCCTCGACCAAAGCCGCGTAACGAGACAACTCTGAGGCCTTCATCCGCCAATCGTCAAAATCGTCGCGCGGCATGGGCGCATGGTCGGAAAAACCTATTTCCTCCAGCCCTCTCCGCTTAGCCCAGGCGGCGTACTCCACGGGCGCGCCTTCCGCATGCCGGCAAAGAGGCGTATGGATATGGTAATCCGGCGGCAATCCCATCGGATAGATGCTGACAACTCCCCTTTCTTCCCGCAAGCCTCCGGAACGCGGCTCGCAGGCTTACTTGCGGCCCTTTCGACCTCGGGCCGCTTTGGCACCGCGGCCCTCCTTGGGCAAAGCGCCGCCCTTTTTCGGCCGCGCCCGCGGGATCAGCGTGATCGGGCAGCCTTCGAAACCGAACGCCTTGCGCAGCTCGCCGACGAGGTATTTCTCATACTGCTTGGCAAAGGGCTCGGCTCGATTGAGGAAGAGAAGAAAAGCGGGCGGCATCTGCTTGACCTGGGTTGCGTAGAAGAACTTCAAAGGCTTGCCGGAACCGCTGCTCGGCTGGCGGCGGTCGATGGCCTCGCGCAGAACCCGATTCAGGACGGCAGTGGGAATTTTCTGGCGCATCTGCCCCGCCACATACCGCACGGCCTCCAGAAGGCGGCTCAGATTGAGCCCCGACTTGGCGGAGACGAAAAGCGCCGGCGCGTAATCAAGAAAGAAAAGCTTCCGCTGAACCCAGCGCCCAAATTCTTCCAACAGCTCTTCCTCCGATCTGGCCCTTCCGCTTTGCGATTCGACCGCGCGCCTCGTCGCCTCGGCATAGAGATCCCACTTGTTCACGACCAAGACGCATCCCTTGCGCGCCTCGACGATCTTGCCGCCGATCTTCTTGTCCTGTTCGAGCACTCCGGCTTCTGCGTCCAGAACGAACACCGCAATGTCGGCCCGCTCAATCGCCTTTTCCGCTCGGCGAAGGCTGTAAAATTCTATCGAATCCTTCACCCGCCGGCGCTTCCGCATGCCGGCGGTGTCGATAAGGATGTAGCGTTCCTTGCGTCCCTCGGAGGCGATTTCCAGCGGCACGTCCACCGAGTCGCGCGTGGTGCCCGGGGCGGGGCTGACCACCACGCGCTCCGAACGCACCAAGGCGTTGAGGATCGAAGATTTGCCCACATTGGGTCGCCCCACAATAGCCAGCTTGAGCGGCTCCTCATCCGCTTCCCCGGCCTGAGACGACGCCGGCTCGGCGTCTTCCGGAAGCCGGCTCACGAGGGCATCCATCAACTCGGGCAAGCCGCGCCCATGAAGAGCGCTGACCGGGAAGACGTCTTCGAAGCCCAGGGG
>JAGHDA010000372.1 GCA_021160185.1 Verrucomicrobiota bacterium | reverse complement strand
GGTTCACAGGGTGTGGGTGGACGGCTTCCTTATGGACCGTTTCGAGGTTACCCAGAAACAGTATGAGGAGCTGATGACAGCCAACCCATCCCATTTCAAAGGGGCGGATCGGCCTGTTGAGCAGATCAGTTGGGCTAATGCGGCGCTCTTCTGCAACGCGCGTTCCCGCGCCGAGGGCTTGGAGCCTTGTTATGACGAGGAGACCGGCGAGTGCCATTTTAACGCCTCCGGCTACCGCCTGCCGACCGAGGCGGAATGGGAGTACGCATGTCGCGCCGGAACCTCCGGCTCCTACTTTTTCGGGCCCGACGCTTCGAAGCTGGACCGCTACGCCTGGCACGCGGGCAACGCGCAGAAGCGGACGCATCCGGTCGGCCGGAAGCGTCCCAATCCTTGGGGATTGTATGACATGTACGGGAACGTGGCCGAGTGGTGCAATGATGTTTATGACACGGGATATTACGCGCGGAGCCCCAACCGAAATCCGCGCGGCCCCCGAGACGGCAAGCGTTATGTCCTTCGAGGCGGAAGTTGGAAGAGCGGCCCGGAGATGTGCCGTTCGGCGGCTCGCATGGCCGAGGATCCCGGCTTTCAGGACGCTTGTTTTGCGCGCGACACGATCGGCTTTCGGTGCGTGAGGAAAATCCCTCCGAAGCCGGCGACGGGCTCCCCGCCCGCTGAATAGCCGGGCGGCTCGCGTCCGCGCGCGGCGAAGAACGCCGATCGGCTTCCCGGCTCATGCTCTTCCAGTCGTGGACATTCATTCTCTTCTTTCTTGTCGTCTATCCGGTGTATCTTTTGATCCGGGAGACGCGGCTTCGCGTGCCGTGGTTGTTTGCGGCGTCCTATGTGTTTTATGGAGCGTGGAATCCTTACTATCTGCTCCTGATTTTGTATTCCACCGCGGCGGACTATTTCTTCGTCACACGGATGGCAAAGGGAGGCCGTCGCCGGTTTTGGGTGGGGGCCAGCGTGGTCAACAACCTTGCGTTGTTGGGGTTTTTCAAGTACGCGGACTTTCTGGTAAATAATTTCAACGCGCTTCTTCATAGGGCCGGCGTAGGCTGGAGCGCGCCGCCTCCGAACGTGCTCCTGCCGGTGGGCATTTCGTTTTTTGTTTTCCAGTCGATGAGCTACACCATCGACTACTACCGGGGCCGGGTGGAGCGGGAGCCGAGTTTTCTCCGGTATGCCGCCTTTGTCGCCCTCTTTCCGCAACTGGTCGCCGGCCCCATTGAGCGGGCCAAGAATCTGCTGCCCCAGCTCCGCAAAGCGCCGCGGGTCGGCCTGAGCGACGTCAGCGACGGGCTTTCGCTGTTTCTGACGGGTTTTTTCAAGAAGGTCGCCTTGGCGGCATCTTTGGCGCTTTATGTGGATCGGGTTTACGACGCGCCGGAGCGGTTCGGCGCGTCGGCCTTGCTGCTGGCTACGTTCGCTTTCGCCTGGCAGATTTATTTTGATTTTTCAGGCTACACCGACATGGCCCGCGGGGTGGCGCGGATGATGGGCGTGCGACTGATGCTCAATTTTAACAATCCCTATCTGGCCGACAGCCTGCGCGATTTCTGGAACCGCTGGCATATCAGCCTTTCCACATGGTTTAAGGATTATGTCTATATTCCTTTGGGCGGCAATCGCCGGGGCAAGGCGCGCACGTATTGGAACATGGCCCTGACAATGGTGATTTCCGGGCTGTGGCACGGCGCGGCGTGGACTTTCGTGGCTTGGGGCGCGCTGCACGCCCTGGGCCGAGTCCTTACGCGGGAGCTGGAAACCGCCGCCTTTTATCGGGAGCGGCTTCCCCGGTTTGTAAAGCAGGCCTTCGTGTTCGGGTTCGTTCTGCTCACCTGGACCTTCTTCCGCGCCCAGAGCATCCACGACGCGTGGCTCATCGTGAGCCGGATATTCACGGCGGGCTGGGGCGACCCGAAGTTTCCGCTGCTGGCGGCGGGGCTGATCGCCTCGGTGTGGGGATACCAGTTTTTGTATGAGTCCAAACTGCGGCGGTTCTTGGAGTTGAAGTGGGTTCGAACGAGCTTGGCGGCGGGCATGGTGTTGTATCTGCTTCTGGTCCCCGGCGCGGGCGCGCGCCCGTTCATCTACTTCCAGTTTTGAGCGCGAGGGGAGAGGGACGAGGGATGAAAGAGGCATCCATCGGAGAAAACGCGGCTTTGCGAAGAACAAGCGCGGGAATGCGCCGACGGACTGAAGGGGAGCCCTTCGGTTCGAACGCCGTGCGGCTTTCGTGGCGGGAATGGGCCGTGGTTGTCGCGGCCGCCGCGCTGTTTGTCCTGGGCGCGCCGCGACTTTGGATGCGGGCGGAGCGCTTCCGGCCGGAGCCGGATTTCCGCATTCCGTATTCGCTGGCCAACGATTATTGGATGTTCGAACGGCTGTGCCGCGCGACTTCCACGGAGACCGACGCTGTCTTCGTCGTGGGCGATTCGGCGATATGGGGGCATTATGTGGCTCAGGATGAAACCCTTTCGCACGATTTGGCCGAGCTGACGGGGCGGCGCTTCGTGAACGCGGGTGTGGAAGGCTTGCATCCGGCGGCATTGGCGGGGCTTGTGCGTTATTACGGGGGGGCGTTGCGAGGCCGGCGCGTTTTAGCGCAATGGAACCCTCTTTGGATCGCTTCGCCGCGGCGCGACCTGAGCGCCGAAAAAGAGTTCGCCTTCAATCATCCGGAGTTGGTTCCCCAATTCTTCCCCAAAATCCCCTGTTACCGCGCTTCCTTCTCCACCCGCGTCCATCGTTGCCTTACACGGCGGCTCCTTTTCTTCGCCTGGGTTCGGCATCTGCGCATTCGCTGTTTTGAAGGCATGGATCTTGCCTCCTGGACAGTGGAGCATCCCTGGAGGAACCCGATTGCGAAGGCGCGGTTCGATCTGCCGCAGGACGCGCCTTCTCCGGAAAGCGATTTCCAGCCCTGGACGGCGCGAGGGGTTCGGAAACAGGATTTTGACTGGGTGGACCTGGATGCCTCGCTCCAGTGGCGGTTTTTCCGAGAGGCTTTGGCGACGCTTCGCCGGCGGGGCAACCGGGTCTTTGTCCTCGTGGGCCCTTTCAACGAGCACATGCTTACCGAAGCCGGGCTGCGGCGCTACAAGGCCCTGCGGCGCGCCGCCCTCGCATGGCTTCAGGCCGAAGGGATTCCATGCTTGGCGGCGGCTCCTCCGCCTTCGGAGCTTTACGCAGACGCCAGCCATCCCTTGGCCAAGGGCTACAAAATGATTGCGCGGGAGCTGGCCGCCGATCCCGCGTTTCAACGCTTCCTTGGGGCCGTTGGGCCTTGAGAGTCCGGCCGGCTCCGATCCCGCGCTTTGCGCTTGCTTTTTGGCAGCCTCCTGGCAGAAGGGAAGGCATGCAAGCGAAACACAGAAACTCGGCGGGGATCGGCGCGGCTCTGATCGCGATTTTCTGCCTTGCCGCTCAACAGGGTGAGGCGGCCGGCGGCAAGGCCCTCCGGCTCTTCAACGGCAAGGATTTAACCGGCTGGCGCTATTATCTGGCGGACCACAACGTGGGGATGTCCGACGTCTGGTCCGTGAAGGACGGAGTTTTGATCTGCAAGGGGAAGCCGATGGGCTACTTGTACACCGCCAAATCCTTCAAGAACTTCAGGCTGGCGGTGGAGTGGCGATGGCCTCCAGGCAAAAAGCCGGGCAACAGCGGCATCCTCCTGCGCGTAAACGGCCAGCCTCAACCGCTGCCCCGATGCATCGAATGCCAGCTCCAGAGCGGCAGGGCGGGCGACATTTACGGGTTCTTCGGCATGAAGATTGGGGGGCCCGCGGATCGGCTTCGCAAGATTTCCTCCCCGCAACTGGGCGGCGGATTTCTCGCTTTGCCGCGCCTGGCTTCCACTGAGAAGCCTCCCGGGCAGTGGAACCGCGCCGACATCCTTGTCCAAGGAGGTCGTGTGGTTGTTTTCATCAACGGGAGCAAGACAAACGAAGCCGAAGGATGCGAGGAAATCGCCGGTCCCGTGGCGTTGCAATCTGAAGG
>JAGHDA010000066.1 GCA_021160185.1 Verrucomicrobiota bacterium | reverse complement strand
GTCGAGCCCCTCCTGGGCAAAAAGGACAAGCTGAGCCGGGCGGACTGGGAGGAGCTGAAGCGGCGGCTCGCTCCCGCGCGAGAGTGGCTGGCGGCCAACCCCGCCCCGGAGCTGGAACAAATCCCGCCGGCGCGACTCAGGGAATACCGCGAACAGCCCGAGCTGATTGAGAAAGCCCGCGCCCTGATCCGCTCCAGCCACGAAAACGCCTTCGAGCTGGAAAACCTGGAGCGGCTGGAGCGATGGCTCGCGACCCAAAAAGAAATTTGCGCCCTGACCAATTGCTTCGCCGGATTCCTGGACCTTTACAATCCCAACCGCCGCTCCGCCGTGGAGATCGGCTCCCTGCTGGTGGACGGGCGCTGGCTCGCCTTCTGCGTCCGGGTGGAAGACCGCAAGCGGCACGCGGCTTTCTGCCGCCAGAGCCGCTTGTTCGTGGTTTACGCCGAGATCCTCGACGCCAAAGGCAAGCGGCTCTTCGAAGCGGCCGCTCCGGTCACCCGAGGCTTCCGCGGACGGCTCCAGCCGGCTAAATGGGGCGTCTTCGTCGATCGCTCCGGGGCCGCTTACCACGCTCGCCTCGTCGAGATCGTCGAAAATCCGATCAGCGTGGCCGAGGCCGCCGCCGCGCCCTTCCGGCGCGTGGCTCAAAGCGTCAGCGCGCGCATGGACGCCTGGGCGGCCCAGACCGACAAGGAAATCGCCCAGAAAGCTGAAGCGCTGCTTTCCAAGCCTCCGGCGAAGGAAGCGCCCGCGCCCGCCTCTTTCGGCTGGGGCGGCTTGATGGCCGGCGGAGGCATCGCCCTGGCCGCGATGGGATCGGCAGCCGCCTTTATCGCCCGCACGCTGGCCGAAACAGCCCCGCTCAAGCTGTTGGCCGTGGTCCTCGGGGGCGCGGCGCTGGTCTGTCTGCCGTTTGCGCTTGTGGCCGCGACCCGCCTTTCCCAGCGCGACCTGGCCTGCATGCTCGAAGGAGCCGGATGGGGGGTCAACGTGAAGATGGGCCTCACGTGGCGGCTGGCCCGGCGCTTCACCCGAAAACCCCTTCCGTTGACGCCCGCATTGACAAGCCGGGGATGGTTGCGTTTGTTGCTCGCGGCCGGCTCGGCCGCGGCCGCCGCCGCGGCGGCCTACCAACTGCTCAAGGCGTGGCTATGAAAAACCGACCAGGGGTTCGGATCGGCGCAATCGGCGCGGGAGGGTTCGGGCTCTTCGCCCTCCAGCATTTCCTTCAACTGCCCGGCGTCGCTTTGGCCGGACTGGCGTGCACCCATCGGGAAGCGGCCCTGGCAATGGGGCGGCGCTTCGGGATCGAAAAAGTCGAGCCGCTGGAGGAGATGCTGGCCCGGTCGGACATCGACCTGGTTTACATTTCGACGCCGCCCTTCCTCCACTACGAACAAGCCTTGGCCGCGCTTCGCGCCGGCAAGCATGTGCTGTGCGAAAAGCCGCTGGCCACAAGCGCCGCCCAGGCCGAGGCGTTGAAAGCCGAAGCGCGGCGGCGCGGCCTCCTCCTGGTCGCAAATCTCGTCCAACGCTACAACCCCCTCTTCGATCAGATCCGCCGCCTTATCAAGGCCAAGCCGCTGGGCGAGTTCCTCCACGGCTACTTCGAAAACTACGCAAGCGACCAGGGACTGCCGCCGGGACACTGGTTCTGGGACCGGAGCAAAAGCGGCGGCATCTTCATCGAGCACGGCGTCCATTTCTTCGACCTCTTCGAAGGCTGGCTCGGCCCCGGCGAGGTGGAAGCCGCTCAGCGAACCCTGCGACCCGGAAGCGGCGTCGAGGAGCAGGTCCAGTGCGTCGTCCGCTACGCTGGGGGAGCCTGCGTAAACTTCTATCACGGCTTCACCCAGCCCGGATGCCTGGACCGCCAGGAATTCCGCCTGCTCTTCGAACGCGGCGACGTCCTCCTGGAGGAATGGATTCCAGTGCGCGTCCGCATCCGGGGCGCGGTGGACGAAGCCCAAACACGCCAATTGATGGAAATTTTCTCGGGCGCGAGGCTGGATGTGACACGGGTGTTCCCGCCCTCCGAACGGAAGGCGAGCGGGCGGCACAAGCCGCTGGAATTCTATCAAATGATCGATCTGCGCTGGGGCGAGGGAACGAATAAAATGACGCGGTACGGAGAGCTTCTCCGCGCCTTGTTCGAAGATCAGCTTGCCTGGATTGCGGACCGTTCTCATCCCCGACGGATCACCGAGGAACACTCGGCGCGCTCGGTGGCTGTGGCTTGCCGGGCCGCCGAAATCGCCACTCCCAAACTTGAAAAAACGTCCCAATGAGCCTGCCCCGGCTTTTCAATAAACTCCTCCTCCGCCCTGAAGACCTGCCGCCCAGCCGCGAAGATCTCCGGGTTGTGGGCGTGTTCAACCCGGGAGCGGTCAAATCAGGCGACCGGATCCTCCTTCTGGTTCGCGTGGCCGAAGCGGTCGCCGAGCGCCGGCCTGGCATGGAAGGACTTCCTCGTTGGGATCCGGACCGGGGCGAGCTGACGGTGGATTGGTTCCAGGAGGAGGAGCTGGAACGGCCGGATCCAAGGCTGCGCCGGGTGAAGGCGGAGGACGTCATCCGCTTGGCCTTCATCTCCCACCTGCGGCTTGTGGAATTGGACGAGGGCAAGGAGATCCGCCGCGTCAGCGGACCGCTTTTTGTTCCTGAAACTCCTTTCGAGGAATACGGCGTGGAGGATCCGCGCATCACGCCGTTGGACGGCCGCTTTCAAATTGCCTACGTGGCCGTCTCCCGTCACGGAGCGGCGACCGCCTTGGCCGCCACAGACGACTTCCAATCGTTCGAGCGGCGCGGGATCATTTTCCCTCCCGAAAACAAGGACGTCGCCCTCTTCCCCGAGCGCGTCGGCGGCGCGGCTTGCGCCTTGCATCGGCCCACGCCGATGACGCGCTTCTCCGCGCCTTGTTCGAAGATCAGCTTGCCTGGATTGCGGACC
>JAGHDA010000079.1 GCA_021160185.1 Verrucomicrobiota bacterium | reverse complement strand
TGCCCGCCCTGGGCGTGCATTCGCTGGGGGATTTTTGGCAGGTCGCCAAGGAAAAGATCTGGCCCGGCGGCGACCCTTTGCCCGGCCAGACGAAATTCACCTTCTGGCACGTCGTCTTCTTCGCCTGGTTCTGCAACGCGGCGATGCACATGGGCATGTCCGACCTCTCCATCTTCCGCTACGCGAAGAAGTGGCGGTACGGCCTCTGCAGCGCGGCCGGGATGTACATCGGCCACTACATGGCCTGGATCTCCGCCTCGATGCTGTACGCGATCCAGTTGAGCCAATCGGGCTGGGCGCCCGGCTCAGGCCAAAGCCCCCCGCCCATCGCTCCGGGGCCGATGGCCTATCAAGCCGTGGGCGTGGCGGGATTGCTGTGTGTGATCGTCGCCGGGTGGACCACCGCCAATCCCACCATCTACCGCGCCGGCCTGGCCTTCCAGGCGATCTTCCCGAAAAGCTCCCGGTTCAAAGTCACGCTGCTCGCCGGCGCTGTGGCCACGGCGGCCGGGATCTTCCCCGCGCTGGCGATGAAGCTTCTGGATTTTGTGGGCTTGTACGGCACGATCCTGATGCCGATGGGGGCGGTGATCTTCGCCGATTTCTACATCCTGCCGCGGCTGGGCCTGGCGCAAGACTACGCGGAGAAGCGGCGGCTTCCTCTCAACTGGGCGGCCGGAGCGGCGTGGCTGTTGGCGCTGCTCTTCTGTCTTCTTCTCAATCGGTTGGCGGGGGTCCAGATTTACTTCCTCGCGCTGCCGGGATGGCTCATGGCCGGGATCCTCTATGTGCTCTTCAGCCTGGCTGCCCAGCGCCGGGAAGGGCCCGCGGCCTAATCGCGAACTTCAAAAAATCGAGGCGAGAATGAAAGCAGTCCTTCAAATCCTGGCGATCGCTTCCCTCGCAACCATCTTCGCAGCCGCTTACTGCTACTACGCGGAGGCCCTCGCCCAGGAAGCAATGAAACAGTGGATTTTGGGCGCTACGATCGTTTGGTTCGCCGCGGCCACGCCGCTGATGACCTGTCTGCGCCGGCGGGATTGAGGCGGCCGCGCCGGGCCGCGCCGTTCAGTCCCAACCGATTTTCCGGCCGCGGTTCTGCCGCTCGAGCCACTTCAACAGGGGCTTGTAGTACTCGACCATCGCGCGGGTGGAAAGCGGCTCGCCTGTAGCCTCGATCAGCAGTTCGCGCCAATCCTCGGTCGCGCCCTTCTCCATGATCCGCCGCAGAAACCGGCCCACTTCCGGATGCCCGGCGTAATTGCACGCCTGGGGCGGCTGATGGAGGACGCGCCGCGCGATGTAGTCGTGGAGCTGGAACTTGAGCACCGTCGCCATGGCGTAGGCGAAGTAATAGCAGGGCGCGTCGGTGATATGCGTCTTGCTGGCCGGATCGCAGGCCGACTCGTCGCGCGGCACGGGCGGTTCGATCCCTTGGAACCGGCGCTTGTACTCCCACCACCGCGCGTTCCACCGCTCCGGAGGCAAGTTGCGGATGTAGATGTCCGCCTCCCAATGCGTCATCACGCCCGAAGCCCAGAACATAAACGGCACGACGTTGGCCAAGGCGTCATTAAGCAGGTAGGGAATGAGGCTGTCGTCCCCCTCGCTTTTCGGCAGAAGCCCGAGGCTCTCCAAATAAGGCCGCTGGCCGGCGGCAAGCTCGGCCAGCATCGCCATCCCTTCGTGAAAGGACGGATTCGCGCTCGTTCGCAGCAGGGGAGGCACTTCCGGCCGGGCGTAGCACAAATCGTAATGCCCATGGCCCAGTTCGTGGTGGGCGGTGAAGAACCAGCTCGTGACCGGCTCCACGTTCATCAGCGCCCGGATGTCATGGTTCAAATCGATATGCCAGCAGGAAGCGTGAGTGTTCTTCTTGCGAGGCGAGCCGGCCGGAAGCGGATAAAGGTCCGATTTGCGCCAGAACGAATCGGGCAGCGGATCCAGGCCGATGCTGACGAAGTAGCGCTCGGCGGTCCGGACGACCCACTCCGCGTCGTGTTTGGCCAAAGCGTCGTCCAGGTTCAGGGCCGGCACGAACCCGGTCCATTCCTGCGCCCACCGGTTGTTGATCCAATGCGCGGGAATCCGGTTCGGAACCGGCCGGCGGAACTTGCGGGCCAACTCATGCTTGGCCCAGGTGTGGAGCTGCAAATATAGGGGACGCAGGTCCTTCATGAATTGCTCCTGCAAGTCGAGGATTTCCTGCGCCGTCATGTCGTACCTGGCTGCCTGGAGCGCGAAATAATCGTGATAGCCCATCTCCTGCGCCACAGCGTTGCGCAACGCGCGCAGCTCCACCAGCCCCGGCTTCAACGCCGGCCCGATCTCCTTCGAGGCGAGCCACGCCTTCCGGCGCTTTTCCAGATTCGAGCTGGTTGCCAGAATTCGATCGATCTCGTTCGGCGTGATCGGCTTGCCGTCCAGGCGGAAAGTGAAGCTGTTCATCCGCGCGGCGGCCGCGGTCTCCGCCGCCACGCGCCGGGCCGTCAATTCGGGGTTGGTCATCGGCCCTTCGGCGGCGTTGAGAAGCGCTCGCTCAAGCTGCCGCGCCGTAAGGGGCGAGAGCGCCTCCCGCCGGGCCAGAAGCGCCCGCGCCTCGCGGATCAAGGCGGGGTTGCCGTTGAAAGCGGCGGCGGCCTTGCCGGCCGCCTCGGCGGCCGCGCTGTGCGCGGGCGTCACGTCGGTGACCGCTTTCCATTGCGCCTCGCTCTCCACGCGGCTGAGCGCTTGATATCCCGCGTTCACCAGCCGCAAAAGCGTCTGCGCCCGCTCCTCAGGCCCGCATCCGGCTCGCATTGTCAGGCTCCCCATGACCAACGCCGTCGCTCCGCAAACAACCCACCGCCGGACATCTTTCGCGCGCATAACGTCCCGAACCCTACCGCCCATCGCTCGCCCCAGGCAAGCCTCGTTCCGCCGCCGCCTCGCTTTCCCAAACCCGATTTGCCCCGCTGCCTCGGCAGCCACGGAAAGGCGCGCCGCGCCGCGGGACAAGGAGCCGCCGGGGGATTCCCCGACATTTTGGGGCTTGCCCGCCCTCGCCCCGCCGGTTACCAGAAGGCCATGCAAAAGCGATTGTTCACTCTGCTGGCGCTCCTGGCGGCGGCGGTCGCCGTGCGCGCCGGGGACACGGTCTCCTTCTACGTCGCCATCGACGGCAACGACGCATGGACCGGGACGCGGGCCGAGGCGAAGCCGGCTGCGGGCGACGGCCCCTTCGCCACGCTCCAACGGGCGATCGAAGCCGCGCGGGAAAAGCGTCGCCGGGCCTCCGCGCCGTTGCCTTCGCCGTTGGTGATCGAAGTCCGGGGCGGAACCTATTTCCTCTCCCGACCGATCACGCTAACGCCGGAAGACTCCGGCCTCCTCATCCGCGCGTATCCGGGCGAGCGGCCGGTGTTCAGCGGCGGGACGGCGATCACAAACTGGACGGTTCGAAACGGCCGGTGGATCGCTGAACTCCCCGAGGCGGCCGGGGGGAAATGGCGTTTTGTTCAGCTCTTTGTGAACAACCAGCGCCGGTTTCGGCCGCGACTGCCCGAGTCGGGCTATTACGCCGTCGCCGGCGAGCTGCCGCCCACCCCGGCGGCGGCGGGCAAGGGCGCGGACCGATTCACCTTCCGCGAAGGCGACATCCGGGCCGATTGGAGCAATCTTCACAACGTGGAGGTTCTTGTGTTCCACAACTGGTCCATGTCCCGCCTGCCCGTCAAAAGCGTGGATCCGAAACGGCGAATCGTCTCGTTCTTCGGCCACAGCCCGAGCCTTTCTCCCTGGGGAATTTTCCGGAAAGGCAATCGGTATCTGGTGGAAAACGTGAAGGAAGCCCTGCGCCGTCCCGGCCAATGGTATTTGGACGAGCAGAGCGGCGAGCTGACGTACATCCCCATGCCCGGCGAAACTCCCGACAAGAGCGAGGTCGTCGCCCCGCGCCTTGAGCGCCTCCTGGTCTTCGCGGGCGATCCGGAGGCCGGAAAGTTTGTCCGGGACGTGACCGTCGAGGGGTTGGTTTTCGCCCACGCCGCGTGGCGCGAGCCGCGCGGCGGCCAGGCCATTCCCCAAGCGGAAATCAACCTGGACGGAGCCGTGTCCGCCGTCGGCGCGCGGGACGTGACGCTGCGCCGCTGCGCGGTGATCCACACGGGCGCCTACGCGATCGCCTTCGGCGACGGCTGCCGGGACAACACGATCGAGGAATGCGAGCTGGCGGACCTGGGCGGCGGCGGCGTCAAGATCGGCGCGACCCGGCTGCAAGGATGGGCCGATCTCGGCCGGGCCGCGGCCGCGGCGGAGCCCACAGTCTCCGGCCACACCGTCCGCAACTGCCTCATCGCCCACGGGGGGCGGATCCACCCGGCGGCGGTGGGGGTTTGGATCGGCCACTCGCCCTATAACCTCATCGAGCACAATGAGATTTTCGATTTCTACTACACCGGGGTCAGCGTGGGCTGGGTGTGGGGCTACCGTTCCAGCCACGCTCATCACAACCGCATCCTTTACAATCACATCCACCGCATCGGCCAAGGCGTGCTCTCGGACATGGGCGGCGTATACACCCTGGGCGTCTCGCCCGGCACAGAAGTGAGCGGCAACAGGATCCACGACGTTTACTCCTTCTCCTACGGCGGCTGGGGGCTGTACACCGACGAAGGC
>JAGHDA010000328.1 GCA_021160185.1 Verrucomicrobiota bacterium | reverse complement strand
GATGCTTTTGTCTGTTGAAATGGAATGCGACAGTAGAGATCAAAGGCGAGAACAAGTTCATCACGTGTCCATGGCTGACCATGTCGTACAGGACGGTTGACATTGCTCATTGCAGCTTTTGCCTCCTTCTAAGGAATAAGGAAGCACCGGCAAGTATTGCCACCAACTCCTCTATCGAGGAAACTTGCCAGTGAATAGATACGATTGAGCCTGTGCGGTGGACCCAAGATTCCGGCCGCTCGGAGCCCAAAATAAGCTATGTCATGGCTCGGGGTGGGTGAGTTGTATTCCATCAGTGATAGGGGTTCAAGGTTTTATTGTTGGGGGAAAGGGGGGATTTGGCAGCCTGGCGAATTACGCTTTGTGGCTCAAAGGAACGAGCGCTCTGGTCGCGCCGCTTTTTCCGGCTTCGGGGAAGCGTCATCGGCGCGGTTGCTTCAGGAACTCGTCCACATTGGCGCGCGTGACCAGGCGGAAGGGGATGTAGACCTCGCGTTCGTAAGGCTGTTTGCGGAGGATTTTCATGACTGTATCCAGGGCGGCGCGGGCCTGGGCGCGGGCGTCTTGGAAGACCGTGGCGTCCAGCCGCCCGTCCTTGACGGCTTGGAGCGCGTCGGCGATCGCGTCCACGCCCGCCACCAGCACGCGGTCCTTCATCTTGGCTTGTTCGAGGGCGATCACCGCGCCCATGGCCATTTCATCGTTCTGGGCGAAGACCGCGTCGATCTTGTCGCCGAAGGACTGGATCCAGTTTTCCATCAGGCTCATGGCCTTGGCGCGGTCCCATTCGGCGGTTTGCGAGGCGAGGAGTTTGATTTTGGGATATTGGGCCAAGACCTCGCGCGCGCCTCGGTCGCGCTTGATCTGGGCGGCCTGACCCATGAACCCTTGCATCATCAGCGCGTTGCCTTTGCCGCCGAGCCGCTTCGCCAGATAACCCATGGCCAGCCGCGCGGATTCCTCGTCGCGCGAGCCCACAAAAGCGGTGGGTTGGCTGCGCGTTTCGGAGTTGACGTTGACGATGGGGACGCCCGCCTCGCGGGCCCGATCCACAGCCGGCGAACTGGCTTCCACCTCGCACGGATTGAGGATGATCGCGTCCACGCCGCGCGCGATGAAACTTTCCACCTGCCGCACCTGGCGTTCGGGGTTGCGCTGCGCGTCGTTGATGATCAGCTTCACGCCCAGCTCCCGGGCGCGTTCCGTGAGGGCGTTGTCCAGCATGACGATGAATTCGGAGGAGAGGTTCATCAGGGAAACCCCGATGACAGGCTGCTTGGCCCCGCGCTCGGCTGGGGAAGGCGTCTCGCGCCGGCAGCCGGTCAGCAACGCCAGGCAAGCCAGGCCCGCCAACGCCGCTTTCCGGGCGAGGGCGCCGTCCGAAGACCGTTTGGCAACGCTTCGCATGCCCGCAGTCTAACGTTTCCCCCTGCTGTCAAGCCAGACCGCGCCGACGATGATGGCGCCTTTGACGATCTGCTGCCAATAGGAGGAGACGTTGAGCAAGTCGAGGCCGTTGTTGATCATGCCCATCAACAACGCGCCCAGGATGGAGCCGCCCACGCCGCCCACGCCGCCGGAAAGGCTGGCTCCGCCGATCACCACCGCCGCGATGGCGTCCAGCTCGTAACCCACGGCGGCGTTGGGCTGTCCGGTCGTGATGCGGGCGGCGAGCACCACGCCCGCCAGCCCCGCCATGGCTCCGCAGATCGTGTAGGTGAACAGCTTGACGCCATGGACGTTGATGCCTGAGGCGCGCGCGGCTTGTTCGTTGCCTCCCACCGCGTAGATGTAGCGCCCGAGCCGGAAGCGGCTGAGGAACACGAACGAAGCCGCCGCGACCGCGGCCAGGATCCAGACCGGCGCCGGCGCGCCCAAGAGATCGGCGCTGCCGATCCGGGTGAATTCGCGGCTCAGATTCGACACCGGCCGGCCGCGGCTCAATACCAGAGCCAGCCCCCGCGCGGCGGTCATCATGCCCAGCGTCGCGATGAAAGGGGCCACGCGGCCCCGTGTGACGAGGAAACCGTTGGTCGCCCCGCAGGCGGCGCCGGCGGCCACGCCGACCAGGACGGGCGTAAGCGCGGGCCACTCGCCCGGATGCGCAAAGCTTGCCGCGGCGACGCCCGCCAACGCCGCCACCGAGCCGAGCGAGAGATCCACGCCGCCGGTCAGGAGAACAAAAGTCACGCCCACCGCGAGGATGCCGTTGATCGAGATTTGCCTCGCTACGATGAGGAGGTTTTGCGCGGTGAGAAATCCCGGGGCGGCCGCGCCCAGGGCCGCGCCGAGCGCCAGAAGCGCGAGCGGCAGCCCGAATCGCGCCAGCCAACTCCGACGCGGCCCGGCTCCGATCCGGGACGCGCCGTCGGGGTTCCTGAGGAATGGCGTCGTTTCGTTGCTCATGAGGAAAGGGATTCGCCGCCCGGCATGGCAAGCCGCAGGGCCGCTTCCTGCGTCGCCCGCGCGCCGTCCAGTTCGCCCGCGACGCGGCCTTGGCGCATCACCAGAATGCGATCGCACAGCCGCAACAGTTCGGGCAGCTCCGAAGAGGCCATCAGGACCGCCGCGCCTTGCTCGGCCAGTCGGGCAATGAGTTCGTAAATTTCCGCCTTCGCGCCCACGTCGACGCCGCGCGTGGGCTCGTCCAGGAGCAGGGCTTTGG
>JAGHDA010000358.1 GCA_021160185.1 Verrucomicrobiota bacterium | reverse complement strand
GCCGCGTCCTTAGCCTTTCCATTCCAGCCGTTGCTCGGCGTCCAGGAGCATGCGACGCAGGCGCGGATAGGGGATGTCCTGGACGCCGAGCAACGGCTGGAATGGAAAGGCTAAGGACGCGGCCGGCCCGATATCCCGTTTGAGCGGCTCCCCCAAGCGCTGATCTGCCTCGTTGCCTCGGCGGCTGGGGTTTTGGAGCACAGAAAAAGCGCCGGGAGAGCAGGCCCTCCCGGCGCGCGAGCCCCTTCCGCAGGGGCAAACCCGGAGGAGATTATTGCCGCAGTCGGTAGAACATCATCTTCTCAGCCGGTACCGCCTGATAGGGGCTTGAGGCTCCTGTGACTTCAGTCCACGGCCCCGTGACGGCGGGCGCGGACAGCAGCGTCGCTTCGCCTTCCCACTCCAGCACAACCTTGCCTTCGCTGAGGCTGACGCTGATTTCCGGAGCCTGCGGAGGAAGGATGTCCAACGGGGAGGCGCCGGCGGCAAGCAGCGCGATGTCCGGCGCGGGCACTTCATTCGCGAAGATGGCCACTTCGTCCATCAGACCCTGCAGACTGTTGTTGTGGACCGGAGGATCGCCGGTGGCAGGCTCCGCGCCCAGGAGGATCTCCGAGATGTCAGCAGGCAGAGGAAGCGTGTTGTTTCCTTGATGGAAGAGTTTCCCGTCGATGTAGATCCTCTTCAGCGTCCCGTTCTTGGTGAAAGCGAAGTGATGCCACTCCAGCCAGAAGCTGTCGTCGGTGTAGTCCTCAAACTGGGTGATGCTCCGGTTGATCCGTTGGGTCCCGGCGTTGCAGCAGCCCCCGGTGTCATAGTAAATCCCGTTGTCGCTCCACGGCACCTGGGCGCTAAGGCCCCGGGAGGCGTGGCTGCAGGAGGGCGAGACGAACCAGACGGCCGTCTGATTGACCCCGGTGTTGTACGCCTTCTGCCAGAAACAGACGGTGACCTGGTCTCGCTCGATCGCTTTGGCCAGGAAGACCGCGTTGGTGATGTCCGCCAGTTGTTCGCTGGCGTCATGTCCAAAGTCGATCGCCCGGTCCCCGGGCTGGCCGCTGAAGCCGCCGCCGTCCGGGGTGAACGCCGCTCCGTTCTGAAGCAAGGCGGGAACCTGGCCCACCACGTCCAAGCTGACGTCCGGCGTCGAAGCGTCGTTGAAAGGCCAATAGGCGACCAGAGTGTTCGGGTAGTACGTCTTCACGGTGAACTGCCACTGGTCGGTCCGCTGCTCCGCTCCGGCGGCAAAGGTGATTTCGGCCGTGTAAGTATGAGCCGAATCCAGCCATTGCTCCGGCTGATAGGAAACGGTGGCAACCTTGCCCGACTTGGCGGCCTGGGCGGCGACCGGCTGGCCGTCGAGTTTCAGGACGATTGAGCCGAGGTCCACCGCCGCGGAGGTCTCCTCGATCGTGACCTCCACGGGCGCGTCCGGCTCGACGTTCACAGCGTCCGGAGCGGGCGAGACGCTGGTGATGGCCGCGGGCAGCTGGCCAAGAATGGCGCGATAGCACGGAGGACTGCCGTTTGCCGTGTCGTTGAGGAGGACATGCGTTCCGTCCGGCTTGACTATCTTCAGCTCGAGGCTGGCGCCGCCGCCTCTCTGGAAATAAACGATGCGCACTGGATACACTCCCTCCTCCGGCGCGTAGAGGTAGCAGATGGTGTCCGCCGCGCCGCGCGTGCCGTTAAATTCCCCGGCCGTCTGGCGGCGGAGGACGTCGCGGATCTGACCGGCCACCACTCGGAAGCCGTCGTCGCTGTTGACAATCAACGTCGTAAGCCCGGCGGGCAGCTCAACGTAGGTGATGATCTCCACCGCAAAGTCGTTGAAACCAGCCTCGCCCAGCCCGTCAATGCCTGGGAAGGTGTCGTTGGGATTGAACTCGCCGGCGTCGGCGCCGGTGGACTCCATGTTGATCACCGATTCGATGTCAAAGCGCATGGGAAGCTGCGGGGCGTCCGGAGGCGGCGGTTGGACGTCAATAGCGGGCCCCAGAGCGCCGTCATAGGCCAGGTTGCCCCCGCGCAAACCGGCCAGTTGATCCTCAGCCGCGCTGAGGTTGGACGTCTGCTGAAGGCTTTGGTGAATGTTCCAAATGAAGCCGGGCTTCGAGGTGTCCGGATCGACTTGATCCTCCGCGGAGAGCACCGCGTATTCGACGACGCTGAAACTGTACTCGATCGAGCGCGGCTCGCCGTCGTTGTACTCGACCCGCAGCGCATGCGTCGAACCGGGAGGCAAAGGCTCGGCAAATTCATGCTGGACGGCAACGAGCTTGCCGCTCTTCACGACTTGGGCTTCCTCGATCAGAGCGTCGTCCAGGTAGAGTTGCACTGAGGCCGGATCGATCGGGTTCGCGCCTTCTCTGATCTCGATCTTGACGGGCGGCTTGGGAGGATTGGCCGACCCGGCCACGGGACTGGCCGAAAGCACAATCGCCTCTTGAGGCGTCTGCGCCCCGGGCAACTGATCCGGCGGCGTGCCGCCCGCCAGCGCGGCGATGTCCGACTCGCTCAACGCGCTGCCAAAAACGGCAAAATCGTCGATCATCCCTTGGATGCTGAGCGTCTCGTCCCATCGTCCCCCCACAGAAAGGCCGACGAAGTCCTGCGGAAGCGGGGCGGTGTTAACGCCTTCATGAAAGAGCTTGCCGTCAATGTAGATGCGTTTGGTCGCTCCGTCTTTCAGAAACACGAAGTGATGCCACTCCAACCAGAACCCGTCGTAGTAATCCGGAAACGTGTCGGCGTTCAGCGCCTGGTAGATACGCTGAGTCCCAAGGTCGCAGCACCCCGCCGTGTCAAAGTAGATGTTTCCATTGCTCCAGGGAACATGGGCCTGGATGCCTCGCTGCACGTCGGCGCTCGAGGGCGAAACTCCCCAGAACGCGGAGCTGCTCACCGGCGGGTTCCACCATATCTCCCAGAAAGAAACGGTCATTTGATCTTTCGAGGCGGCATAGTTCAGGAATCCCCCTTTATCCACCCACATGATTTGCCCCTCGCTTGTCTGGTCCAGGTCCAAAGCCTGGTCGCCCGGCTGGAGCGTCCGCCCCCAGCCGTCGCCGCTGTACAAGGCCCCGTTGAGCAGCTTGCCCTCCAGGCCCAAAATCTTGTCCACGGCCACCTCGGGATTGGAAGCGTCGTTGAAATCCCAGTAGGCCACCAGCAACGGTCCCTCCTCGCCCTGGGCCTGGACGCCCGGCGCAAACCATGAAGACATCGCGGCCAACGCGGCCCCGAGCCACAGGAACGCCTTCTTCCTTACTGTTTTGGTTGTTTTCATATAACTCCTGCGTTGGGTTGCTCTGCTCTGGTTTTTATGCCGCCAAGACAAGCCCTCCTCGCCAGGGCTGAAGCCCGCGCCTCCTTTATCGCCCCAGGCTGCGCAGCAAACCCTCGGCTCAGGACACGTCTTGGCATGCTCTTAGCATAATCCTTGATTGCGAAAATGTTACTAAGACTTTGCGCATTTTTATTGAACTTTTGCGTCAACAAGCCTCCGAACCAGGCGCGCCCGTTCGGGCCGTCAAAGCCGGGCCGCGCTCCGGCGCGAAGACCGGTCGCGGAGCCGGCGGACAAATGCGACGCCATCGTTCCGCCCGACGCCTCGACTCTTTCTCTCCTTTTCCCCGGGGGAAAAGCCGTTTAAGAAAGCGCCCTGAATGAAAGGAAAACGGATATCAGCGTGGCTGGCGGCGGCGATCGCGGCGGGAGCGCTGCAGAGTGTCGGCGGCCAACCGGCAACGGCCCCGCAACCTCCGCGCGAACGCCCGGCGGCCGGCGAACCGATCGTGGTCTTCAACCTCATGCCTCTCTACGCGCTGAATCTGCGCAACCCCGCCGACCGACGCCAGTTCTGGGATCTGACCCATCTGGTCGTAGCGCTCCAAGGGCTGGCTAACCGCGACGCGCCCCGGCTCTACATCCGATACATCCCGCAAGCGGACGACTTCTGGTGGCGGCAAATGCGCGAGCCGGGCGCCTGGCTCGCCGGACGGCGGTATGAGGAAGTCCGCTCCCCGCGGGAGCTGGTCCGTCGGTTCCGCAAGTTCGTCCGAGGCCTGGTCCTCTGGGACGAGCGGGTCCCGGCCACGTCCAATCTGGCATCCGCCATCGCCGGGGCGGACAGCCTCCTGCCCGTGCGGTACGACACCAACCGCGTCTCGCTTTGCCAAACGATCCTCTCGGACGCTGGGCTCGGCCTGCCGGTGAAAGTCCGTCTCCTCCGTGAAGACGGCCGGCCCCTGTTCACCGGGCAAGGGCGCGTTCCCGGAACGGAGCTTCCCTCGACCGGGAGCGCCAAGTGCGACGCCTACCTTTGGCTGATCGAGCATTACATCAAGCCCGGCAAGACCAATCCCCATCTTCTGGGCTACTACCTAGACGCTTTCTGGCTGAAGGCCTGGCGCGCCGCCGGCCCCGAAAATCACACCCTGAGCAATCACGACTACATCATCGCCAATCGCGGCGCGGTGTTTGACCTCGGGGTGTGGGACGACGAGGCGCCGATCGACGACCCGGACCAGGCGCCGGGGACGGATTTCAGGACGCTGAAGCGGCTTCTGCGCGCTTGCTACGATC
>JAGHDA010000469.1 GCA_021160185.1 Verrucomicrobiota bacterium | reverse complement strand
TCCTGCGGCTTTGGGGCAACGAGCGGCAGGCCCAGCCAAGGATGACGGAAAAAGGCGCCAACGCCCACCACGAAGAGACAAAGCCGTAAGCGGGCCAAGGGAAAAGACGGATTTCCAACTCGGGCCGAACGCCGAGACACGCCTTGAGGCCGATCAGAAGCGCGGCGACGGCAAGCCCTGCGCGCCGCGCTCCTGAAGGACGTCGCTGGAAGCGCAGTCCCCAGGCGAATCCGCACGCCGAGGCGACGCCGATCGCCGTTCCTGCCAAAAGAAATGTCATCTTTGCTTCCACGCCCGTTCGCGAACGTCTATGGCCCCGGCCGGCGGGCAATGATGATGGTCCCCGCGCTCTTTTGAATCAATCCATTCAGACGCGGCCTCTGGGCGTCTCGCCGGCGAGCGTTGTCTGCCTCCGGCAAGCGCGTTTTGCTATCCTTCCAAGGACGAAGCAGATTGCCCCAAGCATGTTCGGAAAGGAAAGGAGGAGAGAGGAGATGAAATACCGACGACTGGGACAAAGCGAGATGCGGGTTTCGGCGATCGTTTTCGGCGCATGGGCGATCGGAGGCGCAATGTGGGGCGGGACCGACGATCAGGCGGCGGTCGAGGCGATCCAGGCTGCGTTGGATCTCGGCGTCAACGCCGTGGACACCGCGCCCATTTACGGCTTGGGCCACAGCGAGCGGTTGGTGGGCAAAGCCGTCGCCGGCAAGCGCGACAAGGTCTTCCTCTTCACCAAGTTCGGCCTGCGCGCCGACCTCGAGGAAGGCGAGTACTACTTCACCATGGACCTTCAAGGCAAAGGCGTGAAGGTCTACCGCAATTTGCGCAAGCGCCGGGTCATCGAGGAGTGCGAGCGGAGCCTGAAAAATCTGGGCACGGATTACATCGATCTGTACCAGGCGCATTGGCGGGACCGAACCGTTCCCGTGGAGGAGCCGATGGAAGCGGTGGCCGAGCTGATCAAGCAGGGCAAGGTGCGCTACGCCGGGGTGAGCAACTATTCAGTTCCTGAGATCGAGGCGGCGCGGCGATGTGTTCCGCTTGTCAGCGTCCAGCCGCCTTACAGCCTCGTCAATCGAGGCGTCGAGAAAGACGTCCTGCCGTATTGCCGCGATCGCGGGATCGGCGTCCTCGTCTACAGCCCCCTCCAGCGCGGCCTCCTGACCGGCAAGTTTCAGCCCGACCACCGATTTCCGCCCGGCGATCACCGCGCCAATCAGCCGTTTTTCCGACCCGAGAACATCCGGCGGGTGAATCGAATGATCGAGGAGATCCGGCCCATCGCCGCCGCCCATCAGGCCGCCCCGGCTCAAGTGATTCTGGCCTGGACCGTCCGACAGCCCGGCGTGACGGCCGCCCTGGTCGGAGCCCGGAACGCAAAGCAGGCGCAAGAAAACGCTCGGGCAGGGGAGATCGATCTTTCTCCAGAAGAGCTCCAAAGGCTCGCCGAGCTTGCGGACCGGCTCGATCTGGATCTTTCCTGAGCCGCGGCGCTTTCCCGTAGCCGCCGAGACGCCGCGCTGAAATCATTGAAACCGAAATCTTGGTTGCCGCATAAAAGAGCCATGAAACGAGTCCTTTTGTGTTTCGCGGCGGCGGGCGCCATCGGCGCGGCGAATGTCCATGCCGCGGCCGAGCGGCCGAACATCGTGGTCATCCTCGCCGACGATATGGGCTACGGCGATCCGCACATCCTCAATCCGGAGTCGAAGATTCCCACGCCGAACCTCGATCGACTGGCGCGGCAGGGCATGACGTTCACCGACGCGCATACGCCTGCGGCGGTTTGCACGCCGACGCGATACGGCCTATTGACCGGGCGCTATTGTTGGCGCTCCCGGTTGAAGAGAGGCGTTCTCTTCGGCTATTCGGAGCCGTTGATCGAGAAGGCCCGGCCCACGATCGCTTCGTTTCTCAAGCGCCATGGCTACTATACAGGCGTTGTCGGAAAATGGCACTTGGGCCTCGGTTGGGTGAAAGACAAACAGGGCAAGGTCGATTTTGCCCAGTCGGTGACGCATGGGCCGAACGAGTTGGGATTCGACTTTTCCTACATTGTTCCGGCATCTATGGATATGAGCCCTTATGTCTACCTGTGCAACGGGCGCGCCACGGCGCTGCCCACGCTGGATCAGCCGCGCACGCCGTTTCCCGCCTACCGTCGCGCCGGCCCTCGGGCCCCGGATTTCAACTTCGACCAGGCCTTGGATCATCTTCTCGGGCAGGCGTGCGGATTCATCAAACGACGCGCCAAGGAGAAAACGCCGTTCTTCCTCTATTTCGCTTTGACGGCCCCGCATAAGCCCTGCTTGCCGCATCCGCGGTTTCGCGGCCGGACCCGCCTTGGTCCTTATGGCGATTTTGTGGTTCAAGTCGACTGGACGGTGGGCCAAGTCCTCCAGACCCTGGACGAATGCGGCGCGGCCGACAACACGTTGGTTGTCTACACCAGCGACAACGGTTCGTACATGTACCGCCGCGCCGTCCGCCCGGATCATGTCGAAGACCCGAGCGTGCAGGCGTATCGTCCCGAGCATCATAAGGCCAACGGCAACCTGCGGGGGACAAAGGCCGACATTTGGGAAGGCGGCCACCGCGTCCCCTTTTTCGTGCGCTGGCCCGGCCATGTGGAAGCGGGCGCGCGGGCGTCCGCCACGGTTTGCTTGACCGACTTGTTCGCCACTTTTGCGGATCTTCTCGACGCGACGGTTCCGGACGGCGCTGCGGAGGACAGCTTCAGCTTCCTTCCGTATCTGGAAGGCCGGCCGCCGCGCGCGCCGCGGCCTCCGGTGATCCATCACTCGGGCGGCGGGATGTTCGCCGTTCGGTGGAAGCAATGGAAGCTGGTGTTGGGGAACGGCTCCGGCGGTCGTGAGAAGCCGCGCGGAAAGCCGTTCGCCCGTCCGTACACGCTGTTCGACGTGGCTCGCGATCTGGGCGAACAACACAATCTCGTCGACCAGTATCCGGAGGTCGCCGAGACCCTCGAAAAGGCCTGTATAGAGATCATCGACGGCAAATACCCGGATTTGGGCTCGCTCCCATAATGTGAAGACCGGAAGCTTTCCCAATTCAGCCCGTGATTGCTCCGGCCGGATCCGTCCGGTTCGCGGGGGCGGCCCTTAAAG
>JAGHDA010000266.1 GCA_021160185.1 Verrucomicrobiota bacterium | reverse complement strand
GGTTGGGCTGAGTGGGCGGGGTTAGTACTGAAGCCGGAGGATTCTTTTCCGATGCGGAGCTTCCTTCCATACGGGGAGGGCAGGGAGTCGAGGGTCCGCAAGCGCCCGATTGAACTGCTTGGTCAGGATTTGCTGGAGCGCCGCGCGAGGGATCCACTCCGGGTCGGCCAGCGCCGGGCCGGCATGGGGCGGAAGCAGTCCGCGCACTTGGCTTTCCACCGGCCCATTGCCCGCGCCGAGCTCCCGAGCCAGGGTGTAGGGCCTTGGAAAATCCCGAGGGTGGAACTGCGCCGTTCCCAGGTAAAGGGGCAGAATGGTTTCGAAGTTGGAAAAACAGAAGGCTGTAAGGAACGAGAGCCCCACCAAGAACCGAAGCGTCGGGCGGCGGAGGACGTTTCTCCAGGCCGCCCGGCGGTTTGCCTGCGCAGCCTGAGCGCGCTCGGGAGGGAGGTTTTCCTCCAAGGCAAAGAACCCGAGAATGAAGTTTGCTCCGCAGAGGGCTGCTGCGACCCAGCCCGGCCCGGCGAGCCCCCACTGTTGGAAGCTTAATCCCCCAATCGCCGGGCCCAGCACAAAGCCCAGCCCGAAGGCGACGCCGAACAGCGCCATGCCGTGGGCCCGGCGCGCCCCCGAGGTCGCGTCCGCGATGTAGGCCGAGGCCACCGAGATATTCGCGCTGAAGATTCCCGCCAGCGCCCTGCTGAGCAGGATCAGCTCCAGCGCGAGGCCGGGCCGAATCGCCTCGGAAGAAGCCCAACCGAACAAGGCGTAAGAGCCGCTCGCCGCCAGCGTGCCCAGGAGCAGGATGGGCCGCCGGCCCGCCCGATCCGAAAGGCTGCTCCAGAAGGGGGAAAACAGGAGCTGCATCATCGAATAGACCGCTGCCGCCGCTCCCAGAAGAAGGCCGCTCGCGCCGAATCGCTCGGCGTACCGAGGCAGAAGGGGCAAAACTATGCCGAAGCCCATCAGGTCGATGAACACGACCAAGAAGACGATAAAAAGCGAGCGTCTGCGCATCCTGTGCCTCGGCTTCGGCGTTTCGCTCCCCCGGCGCGCGGGGTCTCCGCCCGCCCCGTGTAGCGGCCAATTTGGAAACGGTTTGCTTTCATGTCAAACCTGCACGAGGATCCGGATGTGTTTATCCCTTCGGCGGGTTGCGCCTTCCGGGAGAGGGGTTTTGAACGAGGCGCGGGCGGGCGCGGTCAAAACGGCCGAGGAGGTAGATCGATAAAGATGGCAGATACAAAGCAACAGAAAGGAGAAGAGCTTATGAAGAGATTTCAATTACGAGGAACGACCCTATGGATTGCCGCCGTCTTGCTCGGCGGAACGTTCTGCGCGGCGTGGGGGGCGAAAATGCCCAAGCTCCAGATCGATCCTTCCCCGGTGCCGCCGGAGATGAACTTGAAGGCCAGCTTCGCCTCGGCCATTCAAAAAGCCTCGCCGAGCGTGGTCTACGTGTACACCACGAAGAAAATCACCGGCCAGCCGATGATGCCATTCTTTGAGGATCCCTTCTTCCGGCGGTTCTTTGGAATCCCCGAAGGCAATCTGCGCTCCATCCCTCGGGAAGAGCACGGTCTGGGCTCCGGCGTCATCATCTCCGAAAACGGCTATATCCTCACCAACAACCATGTGGTCGAGAACGCCGATGAAGTTGAAGTCCGTTACAACGAGGAAACCTACGAGGCGAAGGTGGTGGGCACAGATCCGCCGACGGACGTGGCGCTTTTGAAGATTGACGCCGAGGGCCTGCCGGCGATCACCCTCACCGACAGCGACAACCTCAAAGTCGGCGACGTGGTGCTGGCCATCGGCAATCCCTTCGGCGTGGGCAAGACAGTGACCATGGGCATCGTCAGCGCGACGGGCCGCTCCAGCCTCCATATCACCGATTACGAGAACTTTATCCAGACTGACGCGGCCATCAATCCGGGCAACTCGGGGGGCGCGTTGATCGACGCCAAAGGCCGGCTGGTGGGCATCAACACCGCCATCGCGAGCAACACCGGCGGTTACCAAGGGATCGGCTTCGCCATCCCGATCAACCTGGCCCGCAATGTGATGAAGAGCCTTCTCGAGCACGGCAAGGTCGTCCGCGGCTACTTGGGCGTGCTGATCCAACCGCTCAACCGCGATCTGGCGGAGATGTTCGGCCTGAAAGAGAGCGAAGGCGCGGTGATTTCCGAAGTCATGCCCGGGACGCCGGCGGAGAAGGCCGGGTTGAAGGCGGGCGATGTGATCGTGGGTCTCAACGGCAAGAAAGTGAAGGACGCCGCCAGCCTCCGGTTGAAGATCGCGCAGAGCGCGCCGGGGACCACGGTGACCCTCCGGGTCATTCGAGACGGCAAGCCGCGCGAGGTCAAAGTCAAGCTCGGCGAATTGAAGGAAGGCGGCCTGGCTTCAGCCTACTCGGGCGGAGGCCAGTCGGCGAGCGACCTGCTCGACGGCGTGACGGTGGACGATCTGACAAGCCGCGCGCGCCGGCAATACGGCATTCCGGAGCGCGTGGAAGGGGCGTTGGTCGTGGAAGTCTCGCCTGACTCGCTGGCCTACAAGGCAGGCCTGCGGCCCGGGGATGTGATCATGAGCATCAACCGTGAGCCGGTCCGGAACGCCGACGAAGCGGTCAGGGTGGCCAATAAGATCAAGGGCAACCGCGTCCTCTTGCGGGTCTGGAGCCACGGCGGCAGCCATTATCTCGTCATCCG
>JAGHDA010000477.1 GCA_021160185.1 Verrucomicrobiota bacterium | reverse complement strand
CCGTTCGCATCGCCCGGCAATACGAAGCGGCCGGAGCGGCCGCTCTTTCGGTCCTGACCGACGGCCCTTACTTCCAAGGCTCGCTCGAACACCTTCGCGCTGCGCGCCGGGCAACCGGCCTGCCTCTCCTTCGCAAGGATTTCATCATCGACGCGCGCCAGATTCTCGAAGCCATTGAGTGGGGCGCGGACGCCGTGCTTCTGATCGTCGCCATCCTCTCCGACGCGCAGCTTGGCAAATTCCTCGAGCTGGCCCGATCGGCCGGCCTGACAGCGTTGGTCGAGGTTCACAACGAGGCGGAACTGAACCGCGCCCTCGCCGTCGGCGCGCGCCTGATCGGGGTCAACAACCGAAACCTGGAAACGTTCCAGGTGGACTTAGAAACCACCGAGCGCCTCGCCGCGCGGATCCGCCCTCAGCTCGATGCGGGGGAAATCCTCCTGACAGCCGAGAGCGGGATACGTTCCGCGGCGGGCGCGCGGCGTCTTTGGGACGCCGGGGCGCGCGCCTTCCTGGTGGGCGAGTCCCTGATGCGCGCGGCAGACCCTGCCGCCAAGTTGCGCGCTCTGCGCGCCTGCATCGCTCCGGAAAGTTGACCTTCTCCAGCCCCTCCAAACCGAGCCGGCCTCTCCCTGATGGGAAGCCGCCGCCTCGACTCAATCCCGAGCGGGCAGGGAAAGCCGGAAGAGGGTTCCTTCGGGTCCGGACCTGACCAGCCGCAACTCGCCGCCCAAGCCGCCGGCCAGTTGCCGAGCGATCGCCAAGCCGAGGCCCGAGCCGCCGGGCTTCTTCGACCGGATCGGCTGGAAAAGCCGCGCCCGCACAGACTCGGGCAGACCAGGCCCCTGGTCCTGAACCTCGATGGCGTATCGGTTTCCCTCAGGGAAAAGCCGCACAAGGACCTCGCCCCCGGGCGGCGTCGCCTCGATCGCGTTGCGGCCGAGATGATCCAGGATCAGGAGGAGCAGGTTGGCTTCCCGGTTCGTGAAAGCGGCCTTGCCCTTCGCCACGACTTGCGCCCGAACGCCGGCCTTTTCCGCCGCCGGCGACAGCCGCTCCCGGATCAGCTCCGCCAGCTCGCTCTCGGCCAATTCGTACTGGACCGCCTCGATTTCCTCGCGGAGGACCTGGGCAACCTCCTGCAAAACCCCTTGCATCCGATCGGCCTCGGCCAGGGCCTGACGCCACAGCTCCGTCTCCGCGCCGTCGGCGCGACCGAGGCGCTCTTCGATGAGGTGGCGCAAGCCGGCGAGGGGATTCTTCAGATCATGGATCAGATGTCCCGCCAAGGCGCCGATGGCGGAGCTTTTTGCAGCCAGGGTCAGCTCGGCGTTGGCGCGGAGCAGTTCGCGGCTTCTTGCTTCCAAAAGCCGCGTCGTCCGCTCCATCCGCCCGAAAGCCCACGCCAACACGCCCACGATCATCGCGCTGCCCGCCACCCACACAGCCAGGGCCTGGCGCAAAACGCGTCGGTCCAGAAGCCGAAATTCCCGGACTAGCGGCCGGCCGTCCAGCAAAAGCACCGCCGCGCCGGCGGGCTTCTTCTTGGAAAGGCCGGAAAGCGGAAGCGTGACCTCCAGGATCGGCAGCGCGGCGTCGGCAGCCAGTCCCGCGTCGCCGGGCGTCAGGTACAAGTCCAACGCCTTCACCCGCTTTAGGAAGCGGGCGGCCGGGCGGCCGGTTTCAAGGGCCTCGCGCTGGGCCGGAGCGAGCGGCTTCTCGGCAAGGAAAACCGGGATAGTGGCCAACGGCTTGCCTTTCGCGTCATAGAGCCGCGCTCCGTAAAGCCCGCGCAGCCGCTGCACCGCGTTCTGGAGGCGGTCCGCCCGCTCCAACAGGGTCAGCTCGGTCAGCGCTTCATCCGGAGGCAGCCCTAACTCTCCCGGCGCGGGGCTTTCTTCTTCCGCGCTGAGCGCCTGGAGCAGCGCCAGCTCGTGGAGCACGGTGGCGTCCCGGCGGGCGATCTGCTCGCGCAGACGCTCTCGGAGATTCCAGCTCAACAAGCCGACGGCCAGGCCGAACACCAAGACGGGCGCGGTCAGGGCCAGCGCCCGAGCCGCGCGTCGTCCGCCGCGCCGGGGCGGCGCAACCGGACCGGGCGAGCCGTTGGAGCCGGCGCGCTCTTGCCGGCCGTCGCTTTTTTCCGCCGTTTCCATAGCGCCTTAGAACTCGAATCCCACCCCCGCCGTCGCTTCGTTCATCGTGTATTCATCCAGCGGTTGATTCGAGAAAGACTGTTCATGGACAAACCGCGCGTAGGCCGACACGCGCCGGGCGATTCGGCGGCGGACTTCCGCCTCGATCGAAACGTCCGCCTTCCAGCGGGGCTCGGAAGCGTCGAACCGGGCCGGCTGCCAGTCGTAGTCATAATGCCCCGCGCTGAGGCGGAGGGAGCACTCCCACTTTGCGTCCGGCCGCCATCGGAGCCGCGCGCGGCCAAGGAACCGGTTGTAGTTGAAATAGCCTGAGCCGTTGTCCTCGTTGCGCTCGAATCTGCAGGCGAGCCGCAGATCCCACTGCCGTCGCCGGCCCATCCTCCGCCGCCAGGAGAGCTCCGCCTCGGGGCGGGCATAGGCCAGGGAAGTTCCGGGGACCAGGAAGCCCTCGCGGGAAACTCGGTTTCGAGTGTCGTAGGAACGGCGGCGGAGGCGGCATTCGAGGGAAAGCGTGTTTCGCGAGTTGAGGGTCCACTCGACCCCGAGGGCGGGGCCCAATTCCCAATAATCGTCCAACGGTTCCCGATACCACTGGCGAGAGGCCCGGAAGCGGGCTGTCAGGCGCCAGTCCTGGCCCAGCCGTCGGGCGATCTGAGGCGTGAGAGCCGCGCCCACCCCGCGGGCGTGGACCCGACGCAGGTCGTATTCCGAAGCGGAGGCGTCCAAGGTCTGGTCCAGGTAAAGCAGCTCGCCGCTCGCCCCAAACCGCCACGGCCGCTCCGCGGCGGTCTGCCATTCGGCCTGGCCGAAGAAGAACTGTTCCTTGTCCGCGCTCTCCGCGCTGAGGTAGCGTGTGTCCTCGCCGTAAAGCATGGCGTTCGCCGACGAGGAGGGGCCGGGCGCCAGCCGAAAGGCGTACAGCTCCAGCTCAGAGCGCCAAAGGGCGCTTCCCTCGGCGGCTGCGGCGCTGAGAGCCACGTTGTCCCGATAGCCCATGCCGAACCGGCCTTCGCCGCCCAGGTCCCACGAGCCGGAAGGCTCGGCGGCAGTAAGAAGGACCGCCGCGCATGCCGCGGCGAACACGCCGATCCAGATTCCCCGCCTTGGGCCCCGGCGGCGGCGCGCGCTCCCTACCCTTTTGTCGTTCGGCTCCCCGCCCTTCATCCAACCTCCCGAATCCCCAGGCGCGCCTCCGCGCGCCCGCCTTATCTCAACGAACCTCTTCGGAAATGACAATCGGAAGCCGAACCGGCTCAGCCTTCTTCCCAACAAACCGGGGAAAAAGCGTAAACGCCGCCCCGCCGCCTTCTGGAAAAGCCGCCAAAAGCCTCCCGTGAGAGCTTATGGGAAGCGAGGATCTCGAGGCGCTCGGTGGGCGGATTGAGGAGACTCGCCAACCCGCTGACAGCTCCGGTCAAACGCGCCGCTTCCTCCATGATCAAGGCCGGCGCCTT
>JAGHDA010000357.1 GCA_021160185.1 Verrucomicrobiota bacterium | reverse complement strand
TCATTGTCCAGATTGCCCCCCGCCAATTTCTGGAACAGCCCCTGGGGATCCTGAAGGAGGCGCGCGGCGGCGGCGGCGTTGCCGGCGCGGAACCACGCTTCAGCCTCCCGGTAAAGAGCCTCCAGACGGCGGCGAGACTTGGGAAAGGAGCGCGCCAAACGGCCAAAATCCTTCGCGGCGGCGTCAAAGGCCCCTTGCTCGTATTCCGCCACGGCGCGCCAGTAGAGGAATTCATCCGCCAGATTGCCGGCTCGGGAAGCGTTCGCGTCCAGGATGTCCACCGCTTCGGCCCGCCGACCCAACATCATGCAAGAACGCGCCTGGATCAGCGCCACCTCGCCCGCCCACCGGGAATTAGGATAGGCGCGAAGGAAATCAGCCGCTTCCTGTTCCGCGATCGTGTAGATGCCGTCCTCGAAAAGGCGCGCCACCACGTCGTGGGCGCGGATTTCGTCGAACTGAGCCGACCCTACCGCCGCCGCCAAGGGGACGGAACAGAGCGCGGCGACCAAGGCTCCGAACATCCAGGTAAGTTTCGCAACGCGTCTCATGCCCTCTGCGGGTAGTTACGTCGAGGCCGCTGCGGACGCAAGGGCTTTGCGCAAATAGCGCCCGGTGTGGCTCCTCTCGCATCGGGCCACATACTCGGGCGGCCCCTCGGCCACGATCCGCCCGCCGCCCTCCCCGCCCTCGGGACCCAGATCGATGATCCAATCGGCGCACTTGATGACATCCAGGTTGTGCTCGATGACAACCAGGGTATGGCCGCTGTCCCGGAGGCGATAGAGAACTTCCATCAGTTTGGCCACGTCGTAAAAATGGAGGCCGGTGGTCGGCTCGTCCAGCAAATAGAGCGTGCGGGTATGGGCGCGGCGGCCCAGTTCGGCCGCAAGCTTGAGCCGCTGGGCCTCTCCGCCGCTGAGGGTAGTGGCGGGCTGGCCGAGCCGCAAATAGCCCAGGCCCACTTCCGAAAGGGTCCGGCACGGCTCGGCGATGCTCGGAATCGCCCGGAAAAACCGCGCCGCTTCGTCCGCGGTCAGATCCAGCACATCGGCAATGTTCAAGCCTTTGTAGGTGATCTCGAGCGTTTCCCGGTTGTAGCGTTTGCCCTGACAGGCTTCGCAGGTCACGTAAACCGGCGGAAGAAAGTTCATCTCGATTTTGATCAGGCCCTCGCCGTCGCACCGCGGGCATCTGCCCTCGCGGACGTTGAAGCTGAATCGGCCGGGCTTGAACCCGCGGACGCGGGCGGCGGGAAGCCGGGCGAACAGGTCGCGAATCTCGTTGAAGATCCCGGTGTAGGTGGCCGGGTTGCTCCTGGGCGTGCGGCCGATGGGGCTCTGGTCCACCACCGCCACGCGGCTGAGCGCCTCCGCGCCCCGGAGCTCGTCGTGCGCCCCCGGCCGCTCGCGCGCGCCATGGAGGGCTCGCGCCAAGGCGCGCCGGAGCACCGTGTCCACCAACGTGCTCTTGCCCGAGCCGCTCACGCCGGTCACACACGTGAGGGTCCCGTAAGGGATGCGGACATGGATATTCTTCAAGTTGTTCTCGCGCGCGCCGAGGACCTCCAGCCAGCCGTCCTCGCCGACAGGGCTGACGCGCCGTTCCGGCGCGGGCCCGCCCGACTCGCCTTTCAGGCAACGGCCGGTAAGGGAATGCGGGTTGTCGAGGATCTCCTGCAACGTTCCCTGAGCCACCACCCGACCGCCTTCGGCCCCCGCGCCGGGCCCCAGATCAATGATGTGATCGGCCTGGCGAATCACGCTTTCGTCGTGCTCGACCACCAGCACAGTGTTGCCCATATCGCGCAGTTCCCGGAGGGTGCCCAGCAACCGCTCGGTGTCGCGCGGATGCAGGCCGATGGTCGGTTCGTCCAGGATGTAGATCACGCCCACCAGGCCCGCGCCGATTTGGGTGGCCAGGCGGATGCGCTGGGCTTCTCCGCCGCTGAGAGTGCCGCTCTCCCGATCCAGGTTTAGATAGCCCAACCCGACCTGGCGAAGAAACCGAAGGCGCTTGGCGATCTCGGCCACGATTTCGCCAGCCACCTTCCGCTCGAATTCGCCCAACGGCAGCCAGGCCAGAAAGGCCTCCGCCTCTTCCACCGTGAGGGCGCAAAAATCCATGATCGAAAGGCCGGGAACGCGCGGAGCGGGAGGCGCGTCTTTGCCACGACGCCGGCCGAAACGGCGGCTCGCCTCCTCGCCGCCCAGGGTGACGGCAAGGATCTCCGGCTTCAGCCGCAGCCCCCTACACGCCTTGCAAGGACGGAGCGACATGTAGGCCCGAAGCCGCGTCCGCGTCCGGTCGCTCTCGGTTTCCCGGTAAAGCCTCTCCAGCATCGGGATGACCCCCTCAAACCGCCGCATCACGCGCCCGCCGCCGCGCGCTGAAGGAAGAGGCGCAGGGCGGCGCGTTCCCCACAGCAGAGCCTCCTTGAACGATTCAGGCAGATACCGAAACGGCGCTTCCATGCTCACCCCGAAATGGGCGGCCAAGGCTTCCAGGAGCCGGGCGTAATGGGCCGCCATTTGCTTCGAGGAACGCCAAGGCGCCACTGCTCCCTCAGCCAGGGAAAGCGTCTCGTCCGGCACAACGAGCAGCGGATCAAAGGCGTACTCCCGACCCAAACCGTGGCACGCCTCGCAAGCCCCCAAAGGGGAGTTGAAGGAAAAATGCCGCGGAGTGAGCCGCTCATAGGTTTTGCCGGTGGCCGGGCTGTAAAGCCGGGTCGACGCGGCGACGCGGCGCCACTCGCTCGAGGGCTCGCCGGGCGGCCGGTAAAGGGCCGAAAGCCTCCCTTCTCCCAAGCGCAAGGCCGTCTCCACCGAATCGCTCAGGCGCGCCCGCGCGCTTCGGTCCACAATCAATCGATCCACAACCGCCTCAATGGTGTGCGGGCGATCCGGGTCCAGTCGCACGCGGCTTTCCCTGTCCAGCTCCACCATCCGGCCGTCCACCTGGGCGCGGATAAAGCCTTCGCGCGCCAGCTTCTCCAAGACGTCGCGGAACTCGCCTTTCCGACCCTCGACCAACGGGGCCAGGAGCATCAACCGGCTTCCCCGCGGCAGAACCAAAAGGTCGTCCACGATCTCGGCGGGCGTCTGCGCCCGCATCGGCAATCCGCTCGCCGGGCAGTGCGGCGCGCCCAAGTGCGCGTACAGGAGGCGCAAATAGTCGTAAATCTCCGTGGCGGTGGCGACCAAGGAGCGCGGGTTGCCCCCGGCGGTGCGCTGTTCAATGGCGATGGTGGGAGAAAGGCCCTCGATGAAATCCACATCCGGCTTCTCCAGCTGGTCCAGAAACTGACGGGCCCGGACCGAGAGCGACTCCATGTACTTGCGCTGACCTTCGGCAAAGATCGTGTCGAAGGCCAGGGAAGACTTGCCCGAGCCGCTCGGCCCGGTGAGGACAACCAGCTTGTCCCTCGGAATATCGAGGGAAAGGTTCTTCAGGTTGTGCGCCCTGGCGCCGCGGATTCTGATCCTCTCCTTGCCCATCGGCTTTCCCGCCTTCTCCGCCTGGAACGAGCCTCCCGTGTCAACCTTTCGCCCCGCGCTCTTGCCGTTTCCGCAAAGCGGCCGCAATCCGCATCAGCTCGCCCACGTTCTGCGTGGTCAGAAGCCCCACAAGCCGGCCGTCTGCCAGCACGGGAATCGTTCGGCAGTCCGGCTCTTCCAGCCTGGCGAAAGCGCTGTCCACCATCTCCCAAGGATCGGCAACCTCGAACCGGGTGTGCATCACATCCCCCACGGGCGTTTCCGGGCCCCATTTGGCTAACGCCGCAAGGAGCCGGTCGCGCGTCAACACACCCGCCACTTTGTCATCCGAAACCACGGGGAAATCCTCCTGGAAACCTTCCAGGATGTAATCCACAGCCCGTTGAAGGGGATCTTCGGGCCGGAGAACTCGAAACCGACGGACCATGGCGCGCTCCACCGGAATGCCTTCCAGGGAATGTTTCATTCGGACCATCGCCGCCTCCTGCTCCGCGCCGATCAGGACGAACAGAGCGATGAAAACCAGAAAAGGATTATAGAAAAGGCCCACTGCGCCCAGAACGAACGCCAACGCCTGACCGACGGTGGCGGCGATCTCCGTAGCCCGCAGCGCGTCCATTCGCATTGCCAGCAGCGCGCGCAGGACGCGTCCGCCGTCCATTGGAAACGCCGGGATCAGGTTGAACAGCGCCAGAGCCACGTTGACCCAAAACAGCTTGTTCAGGAGCGAGCCTCCCACCCACTGAACGCCGCGGAGCGAAGCTGTCGCGTCCGCCGCGCGCATCACGAAGTAAATGGTCGCCGCGAGGAGGATGTTGACCGCCGGTCCGGCCAAGGCGACCGCCAGTTCCTGCGCCGGTTTTTCCGGCATCCGGTCCATTCGCGCCACCCCGCCGATCGGCAACAAGGTGATGTCGCCCGTGACCACGCCGTAACGCCGGGCGACCAGAGCGTGGCCCAGCTCATGGAGGATGATGATCGCGAACAGGAGACAAATAAACCCCACGCCGCGAGCGGCGTCCTCCCACTGCCGCCGGGCGAAGTAATACTGCAACCCTACCCACAACAGCAGGATCACGAACGTGAGATGGGCGCGCACTTCAATGCCGGCGATCCGGCCGATCCGCCAGGACCACTTCATACGCTCCCATCAATACCACAAACCAGACGCCGCCGCATCCCGCTGCGGGAGACCGGCCGGAGCGCGCCGACGCCGCTCAGCGCCGCCGCCCCGCCGCGGCAAGGGAACGTTTCACCGGATGGAGGCCGACCCAGCGGGTGTTGTAGCGGGCGATCCAGTCGTCGTTCGGGAACGCCGGACGCGGCTCTTTGCCGTAGAGCTGGTCGTTCATGCCATGCCACGGCAGGGGCTCGACTTTCCATCCCAGCTCGACGTGAAAGTCCGAGTCCTTGTCCCAGCCCACGTTGTAGATGAAGAAATCCCGTTTCATCCCCGGCGGCTTGGGCGGCAGCCGGTCCGCGGGAAACTCCAACGTCAACTCGTCCCCGCTGTTGACCAACGCAAACGCATTGTCCTTTTCAGCGACCAACTCGTCCACCGGACCGTATCGGGTGCACCAACCCATCGGCTGAATGGCCCAGGGCGCGTCCTGAAAAACCTTTTCGTAGACGGGCGTCTCGGGAAACTGCCATGACAAATCGGCCAGCCGACTGAACCCCCGCCAATGAAGGTCGGTCCGAACCGGCGCGAGGAACACGACCCGTGTGTCGTCCTGAGCCCGCTTCCGGAACAGCGCAGCCCGATCCCAGTGAATCTCGTATGCGGTGGTGAGGCGGAGCCGGCGGCTGTGAGGAGGCAGTTTGCCCCGCAGGTCCACTAAGATGGTTTTGTACTTGCCCGCCGGCGCGCCGACGACCGCCTTCACCGGCCGCCATTGTCCCGCTTCGGTTTCCACCTCCAGGCGCGGGAACGGAAATGGCAGGTCGGGATTGTGCGAGGCCGCCACATTGGCCATGCCCCCGCCCCAGTGGAGCCACCCGCTGAGAAGCAGAACCAGCGGCTCTTCCACGGGCAGCGGACCGAAATCGAGAATCACGCTGAACGGCTCGGCCAGGCCGCGAAGCTGCGGAATGCGCAGCCGCTCGGGCGAGACAAATCGCCGATCCCGTCGCCGCAGAAGATCGGTCACGTCGGTCCCGTCCGGCCGCTCGGCGTGGCGCAGGGGGATCGGCCGCTCCAGGGTCCACACCTCGCTTGGCGGGAAAGGCCGTCCGGGCAGAAGCTTGTCCGTCGAGCACACTTCCGTGCCCTCAGGGTGATCCGCCGCCACGAGCTTCGACTCATCCAGATACAGCGCTTCGCGGAGCTCGTCGGTGATCTGGACCACATAACGCCCCTCCTTCGGGCGAACGTTGGATTCATCCCCGAGCCACAGGAGCTCGTGGGGATTGGACTCGCAGAACACGGTGTCCGAGACCCGCAGCCCCAGCGGCGCGCCGCCGAGGAAGTCGGCCACGAACCGGAACTTTTCCCCGTCCCACACGTAAAGGTAGGGACAAGAGCCGGTAGGCAGCGTCGGCTCGAAGACGACGAGCGACTTATCCGGGGAAGGCGCGACATCAACGATGTTGTAAGGCAGGTCGAACCACCGCGCGACGAGCGAATCGATCTTGTCGTGCGGCCCGACGCCGATCTCGACCGGCAGGCTGGACACGGTTCGATGGATCTTGAAGCTGCCGATGGCCGCTTCGATGCGAATGCCCAGGCCGGAGGCGTTCGAGCGGTTGCCCACCAGGCGCAGCTTGATTTGCTTGTTCGCGTTGCCGCCCTCGTTGCGCAGGAGGCGCAGCCCCTTGCCCTCCAGCGCAACGGCAAAGTCGGTGTCGCCGTCCCGATCCAGATCCGCCGCCGCCAGATCGGTCGCCTTTTCTCCGGCGAAAACATCAAGGCCAAGCCTGGAAGTCACATCGGCGAACCGGCCGTCGCCCACGTTGCGGAAGACTCGGAGCCCGCGCCCCAGACCGATCAGATCCAGCCACCCGTCATTGTCGTAGTCCGCCAGGCGCAGGGCGGTGATTTCGGGAATCTCCAAAGGAAGCTGCAGAAACTGATTCACCCCGCCCAGGAGCACGTCCACCCGGCGGCCATTGCTGACCAGGAGGTCCGTGCGCGCGTCGCCGTTGATGTCCCCCGTCGTCAGGGCCGCGCCCTCCAGTTCGCCGGGCGGCAGGTTGGCAAGGACGAACGGGCCGCCGCGCACTTTCTGGAAGCAGGCCGGCCGAGCCCCCTCGCGGGAAACCAGCAGGTCCAGCATGTCGTCGTTGTTCCAGTCATCGGCCGCTATCTGCCGAACGTTGGGAAGGCGCGCCGGCAGGCCGGAAGTGGACGTCACATCTTTGAAGTACATATTGCCCAGGTTGCGAAGCGCTCGCAGACCCGAGCCGTCCGCCAACACCGCGAGGATGTCCAGCTTGCCGGTGAAATCCATGTCCATGAGCAGCGCCGACCGCGCCTCCAGTTTGGCGCGTTTGAGCCCGGACATGACGGTGGCGTCCCGCGCCAGGCCATTGGTGGCGTAGCGGAAGAGTTGGGAGCCCTTCTCGCCCACCACCAGCGCGTCCTCGAACCGATCGTTGTTTAAGTCGCCAACCAAGATCTGGCGATAGGGGCCCGGATAGCGCGCCTTGAGCGGCGGCCCCAACGGCTTGAACTTGCCGCCCCGATTGTCCAGGAGCCGGAAGCCGTTGGTCCCCCAGGTCACGAACAGGCTGTTGCGGTCGTCCCGATTGTAATCCAACACAGCGATCGGCCCGGCGCACTTCATAGCCAGATCGCCTAGGGCCTCCGTCGTAACGTCCACAAACCGCACCGGAATCCCCTGCGGATCAGGCTTGACGATCTTCGTCGGGGCGACAGCCTCGGTAAACTTGCAACGTTCCAGGGACGCCGGATTCAGCGGCGCGCCGCCGCGTTTGGCCTGAAGCCGGCGATGGATTTCCAGTTCCTTGAGCCCCTCCTGCTGCCGGCCCGACCGCACCAGAAGCTGTCCTAGAAAGTAATGCGCCGAGGGGTGATTGGTTTCGATCTGGACCGTCCGCCGATACGCCGCTATGGCGTCCTCCACTCGCCCCAAGGCCTGTTGCGCGCGGCCGAGCTGGAAACTTACCGCGGCCACGCCGGGATCGAGGTCCCGGCAGGTGAAAAACATCTTCACCGCCTCCTCATATCGCTGGAGCCGGGCGTAGGCGCAACCGGCCACGTAATAGGCGGCCGCCGAGTTGCGGTCGTACTCAAGGGCCTTGAGGGCATGCTCCAGGGCCTTCTGGGCGTCGCCGGCGGCCAGACAGGCGTTGGCCAGGTTCAACCGCGCGTCCACTCGGGCAGGATAAAGAGCCCCGGCCTTCTCGAACGCCTCAACGGCTTTCTTAGCGTTGCCGTTGTCGTAGTAGTTCTTGCCGGTGTTCATCCACTGGATAAACGCCTCCTCTTTAGCCTGCGCGGGCGGCTGCGCCCGGTTCGTCGCGGCGGGCGGCCCGGCTTCCGGCTTCGCTTCGCCTTGGGGAGCGGCCTCCCGTTTCGAGCAGGAAACCGCCGCCCAAATCAACACCCCGATGATTCCCAGGATCGCCTTCGCTCGCCCGCGCATAACCGTTTCTCCTTCTTCGTCCGGTGGCTTGATGGGCTCTAGGCTACCACCGAAGGATCCTGCGGCACAAGAAGCTTCTCCCCGGCGGGCTTGCGAGCGTTCCTATGCGGCCGGAAAGACTCCGAGTAAACTCCTCGCCGGAAATGGAAGCTGGAAACCAGGAAAAACAGGACGCCCTCTCGCGCCTCCTTGCCGGGATCTGCGAGCGCTGTCCGGTTTGCCGCCGCGCGCGAAAACGGCCCGACGGTCTGGCCGCCCGTTTCGTGCGGGCGGTGGGGGGACGTTTCTGCCCCGCCTGCAGGGCCTATGCGCGCGTCCACAAGCGGGCGGCTCATCAACCCCCGGACGCTCCCTCCGGGGGTTGACCGCTCAGCGTCCGCCCGCCGCTTCCCAAGACCGCCGATCCTCGTTGTCTCGGCGGCTACGGGAAAAGGGTTGCGTTGCTTTTACCGGCCGAGGAGTTCCCGGGCCGCCGCCGCCAACGCCTCGCCGGTCATCCCGTAGCGGGCGTAGAGATGGTCGGCCACATAGGCGGAACGGCCGAACGCCCCTGGAATTCCCAACGAGCGCATGACGAATTTCACCCCCGCCCGCCCCAAGGCGTGGGCGATCTGCGCGCCGAAGCCGGAAACGATCTGGTGATCTTCGATCGTGACGAGACGGCCTTGAGCCCGCTCCACAAGGGGCGCCAGGGTGTCCACGTCCGGCCGGTTGACGAAGGGATGGTTCACCACCGCGGCGCGCGCGCCTTCGGCTGCCAGCAGCCGCTGCGCCTCCAGGGCCTTGCCGATTAGAGCGCCGCAGCCGACCAGCACAACGTCCTCTCCTTCGGCCAAGACCTGGGCCTTGCCCCAGCGGTGCTCGGGATTCGGCGTCCACCGCTCCGGGTAGTTTTCCCGGCCCACAAAGAAGATCACCGACTCGGCCTCCCTGCCCTCGAGCCGGGCCGCCGCCTGCCGGCGGATGGCTTCGTAGAGAAACGCCTCGGCCTCGCTCGAACATGAAACCGAAATCACCGTTGTGTGCGGGATGGCGCTCGTCGCCGCCAGGTAGGTGGTGGCTTGGTGGGACGCCCCGTCCGCCGCGTCCTGGAAGCCGATGTGCGAAAAGATCGCCAGCACCGGGGCCTCCGAGAGAGCGGCCATGATCAGCGGCAGGTTGCCCTTGGTCACGCCGAACTGGGCGAAGGTGTCTACAATCGGGATATACCCCTGCTTGGAAAGGCCCGCCGCGACGCTGACCATGTTCGCCTCGGCCACGCCCACATCCGCCGCCCGCTCCGGAAAGCGCTTTCGGAACGGGCCGATGCCCGTCGAGCCGGGCAGGTCGGCCGAGACGGAGAAGACCGGCAGACCTTCCTCGGCGGCGCGGATTGCCGCCCGGGCGAATCCAGCCTGGGCCTTTTCCTTTTTCGTCTCCGAGGCCGGAGCGGCCGCGGCGGCCTTGGCGGCCTGGCGCGCCTCCCATTCCTTCCGCAACGCCTTGGCCCACTCAAGGAATTCCTCCGGCGGCTCGCCGTCGTAGATTTCGCTCACGAACTCGACGATCTTTTCCCCGTTCTTCAGCGGAAAGCCGTGGCCGCCCGAGGCGCTTTCCATCGTGGCCTTCACCCCGTAGCCCTTAATGGTCTTGACCCACACGAACACCGGCCGCGTGGGATCCGCCTTGGCCATTTCCACGGCTTCTTCGACCGCCTGATAAACCTTCTGGAGGTTGTGTCCTTCCTCGACGCGGATCACCCGCCAGCCCAGCGTTTCCATCGCTTGAAAAGTCGGGGTCATGCTGAAGGCGTCCTGGCTGATGCGTCCGGAAAGCTTGGTGTTGTTGTC
>JAGHDA010000102.1 GCA_021160185.1 Verrucomicrobiota bacterium | reverse complement strand
CCCTCCCAAGAGGCGGATCCTCGCGGCCACCGGCGGAACCGCGCTGGCGCTGGCGGCTATGGAGTTTTACTCCGCCGATCAGGGCCAAGGGCAGACGCCGCCTGATTGCTTGGACGCTTGCTCTCTTTCCAAGGAGCGGCTTGAGTTTCATCTCCGCCGGCTTTGGGCGATGCCGCTTGAAGCCCGCCGGGCTGTTCGGGGGCTGCCTCCGGAGCGGGCCGACGTGATGCCGTTCGGCGCGGCCGCCCTTGCGGTCCTCCTGCGCGTCTTCGGGTTGGATCGGATGTGGATCACGCGCTGCGGCATTCGATTCGGCGCGCTCCAAATCCTTCTCCGCGCCCGCGGCGATCGGCGCGAAGCATGAAGCGGCTGTGGCGGAAGCCGGCGCGGAAGGGCAGGGGAGGGCGCAACGCGCGGCCGCTTCCCGTCGCGGTTTTCTCCTTTCCCGAACCTCCTGTTGGGCTATCGTAAGGGCCGCTTCCCGCTTCGGGCGGGAGACGCCCGACCGGGCAGGCGATTCCGAGAATTAGGGACGGGCAGGCGGCGGAGAGGCTGCCTTTCGCAGACGAGCGGCGGAAACCAAATGGATAGGGAACGGATCAGAAATTTTTGCATCATTGCGCATATCGACCACGGAAAGACCACTTTGTCGGACCGGCTGCTTGAATTGACCGGAACAGTGGCCGGGCGGGATATGCACGAGCAGTTGCTCGATTCCCACGAGCTGGAGCGAGAGCGCGGCATCACGATCAAAGCCCATCCGGTCACCATGCTCTACAAGGCCCGCGACGGTCAGACCTACGAGTTCAACCTGATCGACACGCCGGGGCACGTGGACTTTTCCTACGAAGTGAGCCGCAGCTTGAGCGCCTGCGAAGGGGCGCTGTTGGTGATTGACGCCGCTCAGGGCGTGGAGGCGCAGACCGTGGCCAACGTTCATCTGGCGCTCAAGCACAACCTGGCCGTCATCCCGGTGATCAACAAGCTCGATCTGCCGCACGCCAACGTGGCGGAGGTCAAGCGGCAGTTGGAGGAGATCCTGGCGATCCCGGCCGAAGAGGCGCTGGCGGTGAGCGCCAAAGAGGGCGTCGGCGTGGAAGAGGTCCTCGAGGCGATCGTGGCGCGCGTGCCCCCCCCGCGCGGGGGCGCGGAGGAGCCGCTCCAGGGGCTGATTTTCGATTCCTACTTCGACAACTACAAAGGCGTCGTGACGCTCGTTCGCGTGTTTCAGGGCGAACTTCGCCCAGGGCGACAGGCGCGGCTGTTCCATTCCCGGCGCACGGTGGAAATCAAGGAAGTGGGCGGCTTCAACCCGCGCCCTTATCGTCGTCCGGCGCTGACCGCCGGCGACGTGGGCTATTTCACGGCGAAC
Source organism: Verrucomicrobiota bacterium (assembly GCA_021160185.1). GTDB lineage: Bacteria > Verrucomicrobiota > Verrucomicrobiia > Limisphaerales > CAZBKV01 > JAGHDA01. The sequence goes on along the minus strand of JAGHDA010000102.1, from coordinate 2,834 downwards.
ATCAAAACGCCGCAGGATGTGAAGATGGGCGACACGCTCATCGACCCGCGTCGACCCGCCCCGGCGTTGCCCGGATTCCAGGAAATCCATCCGATGGTTTTCAGCGGCGTCTATCCGATCAACACGGCCGACCTGGAGCGGTTGAAAGTCAGCCTCGCGAAGCTGCAGCTCAACGACCCGGCGTTGGTGCATCAGCAGGAAAGCTCGGCCGCTTTGGGATTCGGCTTCCGGTGCGGGTTCCTGGGCCTGCTGCACATGGAAATCGTTCAGGAGCGCCTCCGCCGGGAATACGACATGGACATCATCGCCACCTATCCAAGCGTGGTGTACCAGGTCAAGCTCACCAACGGCGCGACGGTGGAAATCGACAACCCGATCCGCCTGCCTCCGGCCAACGTGATTGAAGAAATCCGCGAGCCGATGGTTCGCGCCTATATCATTTGCCCCAACCAATACATCGGCGACATGGTTTCGCTGATCACCGATCGCCGCGGACGCCTGGAACAAACAGAAACGCTGGATCCGGGGCGAGTGATGTTGACGACCATGTTGCCGCTGGCCGAGATCCTGATCGACTTCCACGACCGCATCAAGAGCCTCACGCACGGCTACGGCTCGATGGACTATGAGCACGCCGGCTATGAGGCCTCCGACATGGTGAAGCTGGATCTGCTGGTCAACGGGCAGAGCGTGGATGCGTTTTCCTGCATTGTGCATCGGAGCAAAGCCGAAAGCCGGGGGCGCGCCTTGGCCGCCAAGCTCAAAGAGGTGATCCCTCGACAACAGTTCCAGGTCGCCATCCAGGCGGCGATCGGGGGGAGAATCGTCGCGCGGGAGACCGTCAAGGCGTTGCGCAAGGACGTGACCGCCAAGTGCTACGGCGGCGACATCACCCGAAAGCGGAAACTCCTCGAAAAGCAACGGGAAGGCAAAAAGCGGATGAAAGCGATCGGCTCGGTCAACATCCCTCAATCCGCTTTCATCGAGGTTCTCAAGGCGTAGCGGGCAGGGGAGGACATGAAAGTCTATTGGCTTCTATTCAAGCGGGTTCGCGAGGCGCGCCACCTGCGCAAGCAGGCCTGGTTTCTCTACCACTCCCAGCGCGACCTTCTGAAGCCCGAAGCGCGGCAACGCTTAGAGGAAGCGTTGGCCGCCTACAAAGAAAGCGTCCGCGCCGCGCGTCGGCCGGAGGACGTGGTCGAAGCAGCTTCCCGACTGGAAGCGACGGCGGACCGCTGGCTTCTCCCGTATCCGCACCCTTCGCTCCGGGAGAACATCAAGGAGTTCCTCGTAAGCGGGGTGTTCATCCTGGCCATGTTCGCCTTTTTCCTCCAACCGATGAAGATCCCCTCCGGCTCGGCGCAGCCGACGCTTTGGGGAAATGTGGTGACAGATCTCCAAAAAGAGCCTCAGGCGCGGATTCCGCCCTGGTGGCGGCGATGCTTGGATTGGTTCGCCGGCGTGTCCTACTACCACTGGGTCGCCGGCGACGAAGGCGAGCTGGAAATCCTCCCCCAAAAACGGGTGTTCGGCGTAATCCGCATCCAAACCCTTCGCGTGGGGTCGGACACTTACACCTTCTGGTGGCCTCCGGAAAAGCTGCAGAAGTGGTATAATCGGCGCAGCGGACGCTTCTTCCGAAAGGGCGAGACGGTGCTCAAGCTGCGCGTTTCCAGCGGCGACCGGCTGTTTGTGGACCGACTTACTTACAATTTCCGACGGCCCAAGCGCGGGGAGATCATTGTCTTCAGCTCCCACGACATCGACCGCTTCCTCCGCGTCTACCGAGGCTTTCAGGTCCTGATGCCCAACACTCACTACATCAAGCGGCTCATCGCCAAAGGCGGCGAACGCGTGCAAATCGGCGATGACCGGCACGTCCGCATCAACGGCGCGCGCCTGGACGCCGGCACGCCTCACTTCGAGAAGGTTTACAGTTTCGATCCCAACCAGCCGCCGCGGGAAAACGTCTATTCGGGCCATGTGAATGAGAAAATCGCCCGGTTGATGGGAGGCCGGCGGGGCTTGGCGCCGCTGTTTCCGGACGAGGAAACGGTGTTCGTTGTCCGCCCCAAGTACTATCTCGCATTCGGGGACAACACGATGAACAGCTACGACGGCCGCGCCTGGGGCGATTTCCCGCGGGAGAAAGTCGTGGGCCGGGCATTCTTCGTGTTCTGGCCGTTTACAAAACGTTTCGGCCCGATCGAATGGTGGTAACCTGCGGCGGATGGCGGAGGAACGCGTCCAAACCGCTTCCCGAAAAAGATTCCTTCAGCAAGCGCGCGCGGCTTTTGACTTTCTCTTTTGCGCGCTCACGGTCGCGCTGAGCCTCTGCAACTTCTTTCTCAGTTTCACGATCGTCATGAGCGGCTCCATGGAGCCCACGCTCCGGCGTCCGGGGAGCGGCCGGACAATCCTCGGAGCGGACTGGGTCGTCGTAGACCGAATCTCTTACAACTTCCGCCGTCCGCGCCGCGGGGAGATCGTCGCGTTCCGCGTAGCGAACAATGCCTTTCTCAATCCCGGCTTGGAATACATCAAGCGCCTGGCAGGGCTTCCCGGCGATCGGATCCGCTGCTCCTCAAACGCCGTGTTCGTCAACGGCCGCCTTTTCGCTCGCTCCGCGCGCGGCGTCCCGATCCGGCAAGCCAAGTTGCTCCTACGGCTTTTCCCCGATCCCGGCGTCGAGCATCGCGTCCATCAGAAGTGCGTCTTTCTGGTCGGCGACAATCTGGCCGAAAGCTACGACAGCCGCACGTGGGGCGACGCGCCGATGAGCGCAATCGCCGGGCGGGTTTTTTGGCGGCTATGGCCTCCGGGAAGGGGCTGGG
>JAGHDA010000367.1 GCA_021160185.1 Verrucomicrobiota bacterium | reverse complement strand
GATTTGCCGGTAGCGTCCTGGGTTCGGCGTATGGAGGTACGGGCCGCTTCGGTTTAGCGTTCGCCGGCTTCTGGCCCGCGCCCGTCCTCCCGGCGAGTCGGACGCGCGCCTCAACCGGATGCTTTTAGAAGACGGCTTCCTGGGAATGATTCAGCCTCGGCCGTTTCTTCTCTCAGAGGGCAGGATCGCGTATCTGTTCGCCTTCTGCGGGCTTGTGACCGCGCTTGTCCAAGGCAGCGTCAGCCGGCTGGTTTACCGATTCGGTTCGCCCAAGCTGGTGATCCGCAGCCTCTGCTTGCTGGGCGGAAGCCTTCTTTTCCTCCCCATGGCTTCAAACCACATCCAGCTGGTCCTGGGCCTGACGGTGATTTCCGCCGGCGCTGGACTGAATTGGGCCCCGCTCATCGGCCTGATTTCCACGCTCAGCAACGAGCGCGAACAGGGCGCGACGCTTGGGGTGGCTCAAAGCGCAAACACCCTGGGGCGCGCGCTCGGTCCCCTTTGCGCCGCCGGCTTCTACACTTGGGACATCCGCTTGCCGTATCTAGCGGCCGGAGCGTTGGCTCTGGCGGGAGGCTTTATCGCCGCCCGCCGGCTCCGCCGGGTCTGAGGTCGAGGGAAACGCGCGCGCCGTTTGAATCAGCGCCCCGAAGCCGCTCTCTTCCCGGCGCGCGGAGCCGCGAAATCGGGGTTCGGCTTCGGCAGTTTTGCCCCCACGTTTCGGAGCCATTTGTCCAACTCGCCGCCCAGGCGGCGAACCAGATCCGGCCGGCGCGGGGCCAAATCGTGTCGCTCGCTTAAATCCTCGGCCAGGTTGTAAAGCTCTTCCTTTCCGGTCTCGTAATGGCGGACAAGTTTCCAGTCGCCATCGCGGACGACGGAGTACGGTCGAACGTTGGTTCCCCACCAGTAGTGAGGAAAGTGCCAGAAGAAGGGGCGCGAGGGGATCGATCCGGCGCGCCTCAGCAGCGGCATCAGGCTGACCCCGTCAATGATCCGATCCTCCGGCAGGCGCGCCCCCACGGCTTCACAGACCGTCGGGGCAAGATCGACATGGTTGACGGGAGCCCGGCACACCGTGTTCGCCGGGATCTTGCCCGGCCACCGGAAGATGAACGGAACCCGCAGGCCGCCTTCGTAAGGAAAGCCCTTGCCGCGGCGGAGCGGGGAGTTGTCCGTGGCCGGAATCCCCCGACGCGGACAGCGGACATGGCTTGCGCCGCCGTTGTCCGAAGTGAAGATGAAGAGCGTGTTTTCGGTCAGCCCCAACTCGTCCAGCGTCTCCATGATTCGGCCTGTGGCCTGGTCCACACTTTCCACCATGGTGGCGTACTCGGGGCAGCGCTGGCCGGAGGTTTTCGATTTCTTGAGGTACTTCGCCAGGAGGCTCTTCTTCGGCTGAATGGGCGCGTGCACCGCATAGTGAGCCATGTAGAGCAAGAAAGGCTGGTCCTTGTGCTCGCGGATGAAGCGGACCGCCTCCTCCGCTTCCCGATCGGTCAGGTATTGCCCGGCTTTGCGGGCTTTGAAAGCGGTGCGGGGGTAGACGTCGTCCTTGGGATAAGGGTCATAGTAGCTCCCCGGCGAACCGTAGCGACAGCCGCCGATGTTGAAGTCGAAGCCCTGAGTTGTAGGCAGCCAACTTTGCTCGCCCCAGCCGGCTCCGCCCAGGTGCCACTTGCCGATGTAGCAGGCGATATAGCCCAGGGGTTTGAGCATCTCGGCCAGGGTCGTTTCCCCATGCGGCAGGAACGCGCCGTTGATCGGCGTCATCAGCCTGCGCGAAGCCGCCTTCACGCAGCCGTCGAGGAATCGCCCCAGTTTCTCCGCCCGGCGCTCATTGGGGCCTTGATGAATCCAATCCGTCACGCCGATCCGCGCCGGCCACCGGCCGGTCAGGATCGCGGCGCGGGAGGGGGAACAAACCGCGCAGGCCGCGTAGCCTTCGGTGAACCTCATGCCCTGCCGCGCCAGAAGGTCGATGTGCGGTGTTTCGTAAAACGGACTGCCGAAGCAGCCTAGGTCCCGCCAACCCAAATCGTCCACCAACACGATGACCACATTGGGCGGCCTTTCCGCTCCTTGAGCCGCAAGCGAAGAGCGGCGCCCAAAAGCCAGCGCCAGCGCGCCCGCCAGGAGCAGGCTTGCGGGAGCCGAAGTCCAGCGTTTGATCTGTCTCATAAGCGTTGCCCAGATTGCCACTGGTTCAGGATCCTCCTCAAGGCGTCAGCTTGCTCAGCCGCAGCGAGAATTCATGCACGATCTTGTTGTCGATGCTGACAATCCGGTAGCGGATCAACGGGTCGGGCTGCGTGGTGTCGATGTCGAACAAGCCGAAGCCATTGCCGTTCCAGGAGAAGAGCGCCCGCTTCATCCGCGGGTGGGTGTGGACGTTGGTCAGCTTGCTGCTCTCAAATTCGTAGAGGGGATAGGAGCCGGGCCACTGGACGCGCCAGATGTCGTGACGGTGCCGGTCGGCGGAGAGAAGGATGACGCCGCCGATCTTATGCTCGGCCAGGAACCGGAAAATCTCCGCCCGCTCGCGAGCGAAGCCGTCCCAGGTGTCCAGGCTCCCCGGCTTGGTTCCTCGGGCCCAGGGCACGTCCGAAGCCAACACCTTGATCCGTGCCCGGGAGCGTCGGAGTCCCTCAAGCAGCCAGCGTTTCTGCGCGGGCCCCAGCATGGAACGCTCGGCTTCGGACGTCTTTTTCGGATCGGTCCGGTAATATCGCCCGTCGATCAGGAAAAACTCCACATCGCCGATCTGGAACCGGAACCAGCAACCCGGACGCGCCTCGCCGCCGCCGTAGGAAGGGTTGGCCCAGTTCTGAGCAAACACCCGCCAAGCCCGACGCTTCCACGCAGGCCGATCCACGTC
>JAGHDA010000446.1 GCA_021160185.1 Verrucomicrobiota bacterium | reverse complement strand
CCGGCTGGATGAAAGGCACGGTGCGCAGCTTCTGGCGTCACCGGCTCACAGCCAACCATAACTGCGGGGAACGCCGCGAGGCCGACGCCGAGACGCAAAGCGCGCCCGCCGGGGCAGCGCTGACGAACGGCGAGTTCGCCGCCTGGGAAAAGGAAATCACCCGACCCGAGTTCTGGGAGCGCATCCAGGACCCGGCGTTCATCACGGACGAGGAGCTCTGGGCCCTGCGCTACCTGCTGCGGCGGGAGTTGATCGAATTCACCCGGCGACGGCTGTTGATCCAGTCCGACCGTCTTGGCGCCCGGGCGTTCATCGAATACGATCGGCTGTTGAACCCGGACGCGCTCACCATCGGCTTCGCCCGGCGCTTCGCCGTCTATAAGCGGGCTAACCTGATCTTCTACAAATTCGATGAGATCGTGAAGCTGGCCCGCGACCGCCAACGCCCCATCCAGTTCATCTTCGCCGGCAAAGCGCATCCGCGGGACGACGAGGGCAAACGGATGCTCCAGCACATCATCGATCTGAGCAAGCATTCTGAGCTGCACGGCCGCCTGGTGTTCATCGAAAACTACGACATCCACGTGGCCCGGCAGATGGTCGCCGGGTGCGACGTGTGGTTGAACAACCCGCGGCGGCCTCTCGAGGCCTCCGGCACCAGCGGCATGAAAACCGCCTGCCACGGCGGGTTAAACCTGAGCATCCTGGACGGCTGGTGGCGGGAGGCCTACGACGGAACCAACGGCTTCGCCATCGGCGACGATTCCCACCCTGACAACATCGAGGAGCAAGACCGCCGCGACAGCGAGAACCTCTACCGCGTCCTGACCGAGGAGGTCATCCCCTGTTTCTACAACCGCGACGCCGGCGGCATTCCCCGCGAGTGGATCCGGAAAATCCGCCGCGCCATGGCCACCATCGTGCCACGGTTTTCCGCGGACCGCATGCTCAAGGAGTACGTCAACGAATGCTACAAACGCCCGAAGGCGGGCTGAGCCCCATGGCCGGAGAAATCGCCGCCGCTTCGCGTCCCGACGTCAAGTCCCTCGCCGCAACGGAGCTGGCGGCCGCCTTCCGCGAATGGGGCGAGCCGGCTTACCGCCTCCGCCAATTGCTCGACGGGCTCTACCGCAGGCGGGCGACAGAATGGGGCCAGTTGACCGACCTGCCCCGCCGCCTGCGGGAACGGTTGGCGGAGCGCTTCACCCTGCAACCGCTTGCGTTGGAACGGCTTCAGAGCGAGCCGGACGGGGCGACGAAGTTTCTCTGGCGGCTGCCGGACGGCGAGCATATTGAGAGCGTTCTCCTGCCTGCCAACCCGGCCCTCTATGGCGAGGGAAGCGACCGACGCACGCTCTGCGTCTCCACTCAAGTGGGCTGCGGCTTCGGCTGCCGGTTCTGCGCCAGCGGCCTGGGCGGCCTGCGGCGGAACCTGCTCCCCTTTGAGATTGTGGAGCAAGTCCTGGCGGCCGAACGCTGGCGAGCCGACCAGACCGCAGAGCCGCGCCCGGGCCGGCTGATTGACAACCTCGTCATTATGGGCATGGGCGAGCCGTTCGCAAACTACGAGCGGGTGCTCGCCGCCCTCCGCATCCTCAACGCCCCTTGGGGCGGAAGCATCGGCGCGCGAAGAATCACCGTCTCCACCTGCGGCCTGCCCCACCAAATCCGCCGCTTCGCGCAGGAGCCGGAGCAGTTCCGCCTGGCAATTTCCCTCCACGGAGCCGCCGACGCCGTGCGCAGCCGCATCATGCCGGTCAACAAGCGCTATCCGCTCGCCGAGCTGTTGGAGGCTTGCCGGGAGTACCGCCGGCGCAAAGGCAAACTCCTCACCCTGGAATACATCCTGATCCGCGGGGTGAACGACGCGCCGGACCAGGCGGCCCGACTGGCCCGGATCGCCCGCGAGCTCCGCGCCAAGGTGAATCTGATCCCTTACAACCCAGTCCCCGGCCTGGCATGGGAACGGCCCGAGCCGGACAGGCAAAAGGCGTTTCTCCACCGCATCCGCGCCGCCGGAGCCGCCGCCACGCTCCGCCGCGAAAAAGGCGCGTCCATCCAGGCCGCCTGCGGCCAGTTGCGGCTTCGCGCGGAGACCGAGCCCTAACGCTGGACGGCTTGACAAAAAAGCCGCCCGGCCGACCGGGCGGCTTCGGAAGTTCCTTTCGGAAAACGACCGGCTCAAGCGAACGGCAGCTTCCAGGGCGCGCGGTACTGGTAGCTGACCATGCTCGCGGCGGCGGCGTCGCCCACCACCTGCTCTTTCTTTGGATCCCATTTGACCCGATGCCCCGTCCGGATGGAGATGTTGCCCAGGTGACACACAGTCGCCGAGCGATGGCCGATGGCCACGTCGCTGATCGGCCGCTTGCGCGTCTTGATGCACTCCAACCAGTTCTCGTAGTGGTTCTTGCTTTCGTAGAGATGGACCTCGTTCGCGCCCAGCGGCTCTTCAAGCACCCCCTTGACGGTGCACTGGATCTTGCCGCGGGTCACGTAGAGGATCCCGTCCTGCCCCTCGAAGGTGACGCCCATCCGATGGTTCTGGCCGCAAAGGAGCTTCACCCCGTTGGGATAGGTGTAATCGATCTCGAACCAGGAAGGCACCTCGTACCGCCCCTGGGGGTCGTACTCCGCGCGCCCGTAGGCCTCGACCGGCCCGCTTTCGTCCATGCCCAAAGCCCATTGGGCGATGTCCAGGTGATGCGCGCCCCAATTGGTCAACTGTCCGCCCGAGTAATCCCAGAAGAACCGGAAATAGTAGTGCACCCGGTGCTTGTTGTACGGCCGCCATGGAGCGGGCCCCAGCCAGAAGTCGTAGTCCAATTCCGGCGGCGGCGGGCTGTCGGGCGCCGGCGGCTCTTTGGTCCAATTGACCCCGGGCACCCCCACGTAAATGCGCCGGATCTTCCCGAGGCGGCCGGAACGGACATATTCGCAAGCGCGGCGGAATCTGCTGTCCGACCGCTGCTGGCTGCCGGTCTGGACCACCCGGTTGTAACGCCGCGCGGCCTTGATCATCGACCACCCCTCATGGATGGTGAGCGTCAGCGGCTTCTCCACGTACACGTCTTTGCCGGCCTCGCAGGCGTTCACCGTGGGCAAAGCGTGCCAATGATCGGGCGTGGCAATAACCACCGCGTCGATGTCCTTGGCCTCGAGCAGCTTCCGGTAATCGGTGTATCCCCGGATCTCCCGCCCAAACGCCTTTTTAAAGTCAGCCTGAGCCTTGGTCACGTGCTTCTTGTCCACGTCGCACACCGCCACCACATGCTTGCGCATCTGATAGGCGAAAAGATGACCGCGGCCCCGGCCGCCGACGCCGATGATGCCGACGCGAATCAGCTCATTGGGCGATTCGCCGCTCGCCGCCTTCACCTTGTTGAGAAAAAGAGTGGGCGCGCTCAGAACCGCCCCGGCCCCCAGCGCATAGCCGCCGCTGCGCCGGAGAAACTCTCTGCGAGGGATCTTTTTTCCAGTTTTCATACCTGGAGCCAGTTTACATTCCCCGCCCGGTTTTCTGTCAATGGGGGAAAACCGACGGAACCCCCGTCGCGAGCCGGCGATCGCCGGCTCGCGTTGGAGGCGATCCGCAGTTTTAAGCCGTCAGGATCTTTAAGGCTTTGTCGTTCTGGGCTTCGGTCATTTCAGGCAGGCCGGTGACACGGGCCGTCTCGGCGTTGGCGGCCATCAGGTCTTCACGCCGGATTTCCGACAGCTTGAACCGGCGAGCGCCCGCCATGAACTGCTGCAAACCACACGTCAGTTTGTCCACGTAGCCCTGCATGGCGATCGCGCCAAACGGGATGTTCTTCATCTCGTCGGCGCCAACCCTCTTTTTCACAAGCTCCCAGCCGGCGAAGATCTGCTCGGGCGTCTCGCCCAGCTCCTTGACGACCGCAGGCAGGTCGTCCCACTGGCCGTTGACGGCCGCCTTGCGTTCGGGACGGAGCACCCCTTCGATATTGGAACCCACGAAGCCGGGGATCATGGGCGCGCGCCCCATGCACACCAGTTTCACGAACGGCGCGCCCAAGGCGACCGCCTTGAAGATGTGGTCTTCCCGGGCCAACCCGCCGCCGAAGGAGAGGTCCGGCACGTTCTTCCCGCGGTCGGCAAGGATCTTGCAGTATTCATACGCCTTCGCGTGCAAAGGCAGGGAAGGCACGCCCCAGTGCTGCATCATGTTCCACGGGCTCATGCCGGTGCCGCCGCCCGCCCCGTCAATGGTCAACAGGTCCAGCTTCGCGTCCGCGGCCAAACGGACGGCCAAAGCAAGCGCCTCCATGCCATACGCCCCGGTCTTGAGGCTGATGCGTTTGTAGCCCAGCCGCCGCAAGTTGCTCACCGTCGTGAGGAAATTCTCCGCCACGGCTTCGGGCGAGTTCAGGTCCATTGCCCCCAGCCGGCTGTGCCGGGCAAACGCTTTGAGCGAACCACTCTTGTAGGCCGCAACGGCCGTTTCGTCGTAGGGATCGGGATCCACGATGTATCCGCGATCTTTCAAGAAGCGGGCGTACTCGATGTCGGTCACCTGGATTTCCCCGCCGATGTCCTTCGCCCCCTGGCCCCATTTCAACTCGAGGATGACCTTGTCGCCGTACTTGTCCATGACGTACTCGGCCACGCCGTTGCGGGTGTCCTCCACGTTCATCTGGACGATGATCGCTCCGTAGCCGTCGAAGTAGCGCAGGTATACGTCGATGCGCCGGTCCAGCTCCGGCGCCGATGCAATCCGGCCGTTCTTGACCACGGATTTCCGATCCACGCCCACCACGTTCTCGCCGATCACGATCGGAAAGCCGCCCAACGCGGCGCCGATGGCGAAGGAGTCCCAGTACTTCGCAGCAATGAAGGTCGATCCCAACGCGCCGGTCATAATGGGAACGCGACACTTGGTCTTGACCTCCTGACCGAAAGAAGTCGTCACGTCGACGTGCGGGAAACTCTGGTCGGCCGCCGCGACTCCCCGGCCGCCATTGACGCCGCTGGCGCCATACGCATATCCCTGAATTCGCAAAGAATGGTACCCCACGCCCACGGCGACCACATTCGAGGAACCGGAAGTGATGGAGCCAAATTCCCGGGGATAGAGCAGCTTGCGTCCCAGCAGGCTGCTCATCCAGGTTTCACAGCGTCCCTTGCAATTGGCCATGCAAAGAGTGCACAAGCCGGATTCACAAGGATTGCCTCGATTAGCGGTGCCAAGCGCATCGTTCTGTTTGGGCCATTGAATCATTTTTGGGTTTCTCCTCCTCTTTTATTTCTCGGTTTTTTGTTTTTTCCAATGCCTGGGCTGCAGACCGCCCTTGGGTCTCCCCAGAATAGGCACATTGAAAACCGAAGCTCATACTTTCGTCAATAATTAATTCTAAAGGAGCCATTCGCATTTCGCATACCCCGCTCATCCCGCGGCGCGGTTTCTGCCCGCCGTCTCCTCACGTCGACAGCCACGAGTTAGGG
>JAGHDA010000100.1 GCA_021160185.1 Verrucomicrobiota bacterium | reverse complement strand
GGGATCGTTCGGCCTCGGTCGTCAGCCACAATGAGAGCCCCGACATTCCTTACCGCTACAGCCTCAACCCTTATCGCGGTTGCGAGCATGGCTGCGCCTATTGCTACGCCCGCCCCACTCATGAATACCTGGGGTTCTCGTGCGGGCTCGATTTCGAAACCCGCATTGTGGTGAAACCGGACGCCCCTCGGCTCCTGCGCGCCCAGCTCGCCGCCGGCAAGATTCCTCCCCGTGAAACGCTCACCCTCAGCGGCGTCACCGATCCCTACCAGCCGGCAGAGCGTCGCTTCCGGCTCACGCGCGGTTGCCTGAAAGTCTTGGCGGAGCTGGATCAGCCGGTCTGCGTGGTTACCAAAAACCATCTGGTCACCCGCGACGCGGACCTGCTGTCGCATCTGGCCCGGACGGGCAAGGCGGCTGTGAGCCTCTCGATCGCCTCGTTGGATCCGGAGCTGACGCGCCGACTCGAACCGCGGGCTTCCGCTCCGGCCATGCGCCTGGCGGCCGTTCGCGCTCTTGCGGCGGCCGGCATGCCGGCCGGCGTCCTGGTCGCCCCCGTCATTCCCGGCCTCACCGACCACGAGATCCCCGCCATCCTCCAGGCTGCGGCTGCGGCAGGCGCTCTATGGGCCGGAATGAGCATAGTCCGGTTGCCTCACAGCGTGGCGGACATCTTCGCTGACTGGCTTGAGCGGCATGTTCCCCTCAAGCGGGAGCGCGTCTTGAACCGCATCCGCGCCTTCCGGGGCGGCCGCCTCAACGATTCGCGGTTTGGAACCCGGCTTACCGGCTCAGGACCGGAGGCCGAGCGGCTGGCCAGGTGGTTCGAGGTGTGCCGTCGCCGGGCGGGAATCAACGGCCCTCGGCCCGCGCCGGTTTTTGCCGCCCGGAAGCCCGACCCGCAGCTTCGGTTCGAAGGGTTTTGAGGCCCTTGCCGGGCGCTCCCGCTCGAACCGCCGCGGAAAGCGGCGGGCGTCTTGGGAAGAAGACGACAGCGTCTTGTCCTCGAACTGAGGGCAGGGAGGCTTGGTCGTTCTTCAAAGGGCTTGGCGGAACGCCGAAAAACGGCGCTCACTCCTGGGAGGCGCGGGCATTCGGAGAAACCTCCAGGGAAGCGTCAACTCGCCTCGGTTTTGCGGGGGCGGCCGCGTTTCTTCGCCGCCTTGGGCTTGGCTTCGGCGGATTGAGCCTTGGCCTCTTCCATGGCTTGACGCTCCTCCGGCGCGAGAAAGAGATAGCGGGCGCAGTTTTCACAGAGACAGATTTCTTCACCGCGAAGGACTTGGGCGTAGAGCCCCGAAGCCAGGCGCATTCTGCAGCCGGTGCAGACCCCGTGCCGCACCAGCGCAATGCCTTTGCGGCCCCGCTGCATCAAGCGGTCATAGTGGCCGAGGATAGGCGGGGGGATCTGTTTGCGAAGAGCGTCGATTTTTTTCTTCTCAGCGGCGCTGGGGGATTTGACGGCCCATTCCAGGTCTTGAAGTTCCAGGAGCAGTTCAATGGTTCTCATAAAGCTCGGTGCGCTTCGATCCCATTCAACCAAACGATGGGATAGGGGCGCGCCTTTTGCCAAGGAAAAACGAGGGCACGAATGGTTTTTGCCGCTTTTTCCCTTTCGGGCGGGAGCGCCGGCCTTCTGAGGGAGGCAGCGGCGGTAAGCCGGCCCTCCCGGCTTCGGCAGGCCGGTGTTTCCCGGCTGGGTCTTGGGCGGGGCGAAAGGAAGGCCGCTGTTTTGGTATGACGAATTTGCTATTGCGTATTACCAAAGGCCGCGTAAGCTGCCCTTCATGATGAGTGGACGATCGAACGCCAAGGCTCCGCGCGGCGCGTTCCGCCCCCTTCTGGCCGGCGCGCTGCTCCTCGCGGTTGCGGCGGCACAATCCGCCGCGCAACCCCTGATTCGGCACACCGACCTTCAAGCGGTCGATGAAAACGGCCTCAGCGCTTGGGACGGTCCGCTGCCTTTCCGCATCCGCGGCGTCATTCTCAATAATCCGGAGGAGCGCCTGGACCCGACGGCCCGTTTCATCCCGTGGGACAACGGCGCGGGCGTGTTCCAGCTCGGGGGGCAATGGGAAATCTTCATCCAGGCGGTGGATCCGGGCGATCGGGGCGGAACCGCCTGCTGGATGGGGCAGAACTACGGCAACCTGCCCTGGCTCCACAGCAGCGATTTGAGCTACAGCGACGCCGCGTGGGAGGCGGAGATGGCCCGGCTCAATCACGATCCCGCCACGGGGCGTCAGTTCCGCGCCGGCGATCTGGTGGAGGCGCTCGCCCGCCGCTCGCTTTTTTACGGGGGCAAGCGCAACGTCAACGAAGCGCACGATATTTCTCCCGAAGCCGATTTCGAACTTATCCTCCTCCAGGCCGATTACGGCCTGCCCGAACCGGAGTTGGTTTGGCTAAAGGACTTGGTGCGTCCGGACGACGGCGATCCGGACACCCACGAGGACATCTTCGATCCGACCCGCGCGACCGGCGGGGAACATTGGCAGGGCATGTTGGTGTGTTTGCGGGATGTGCGGCTGGCGGACGCTTCGGGCTGGAACCAGGAGGCGTGGGACGCCCGGCGGTGCGTGGTGACCGACGGCGAAGGGCGTTTTTTCCCGATCCGCATGCCGCGTCGGGACATGGGCCCAGCGCCGGAAGGGACCTTTAGTCCGATCGGCATTCTTGACCAGAACGCCTCGGGTTCGGACGGCACGTTCGGCTATGAGCTTTTCGTGATCGCCCTCGCGCCGCGGCTGAGCGTCCAGGTTGGGGCGGACGGCGAGGCGATCCTTTCCTGGCCCAAGAGCGCTCGGTATTTCGGGCTCGAAGCCTGTTCGAGCTTGGAAGAGGGCGACTGGCAGCCGGCGGGGTTGTCCCCGGAAGAGAAGGCGGATCGATGGGAGGTTCGGATCGAGCCCGAGGCTGCGCGCCGGTTTTATCGGTTGCGATGGACCGGCCGGTAGGCGGCGGATTGGGGAAACCTTGGGAGGAAGACTCATGCGCAGGAAGGGAAAACTTCGTTCGAGGCGCGGGTTCACGCTGGTGGAATTGCTGGTGAGCCTGGCGATCATCGGGGCGCTGGCCTCTTTGCTTCTTCCTGCGTTGGCCCTTGCGCGGCAGAAGGCCAAGGTCGTGCGCGTGCGGGGCGAGCTTTATTGTCTGGGTCTGGCGTTAGAGATGTACGCCGACGACTTCGGCGGCCGCCTCCCGCCGGTTCGCGTCAATTGCAACAGCGACCTTCACACGCACTGGTGCCAATTCCCTCGAGAGCTGGCCGACCTGGGCTACCTGCCTCGGGGGGACAAGCCCGGCATGGAGGTTTTGGTTGAAGATCTCTTCAACCGGGGCCATACCTACAAATATGCCGCGCCGGTCCCTTGCCTTCTGAACGGCAGCCAGGTTGGGAATTTCCGGATCTGGGTTCCGGAAGAGTACCCAGCCTGCCTTTCGACCAACGGGACATATGCGGAAGATTTAAAAACCGCCCCTTTGCGGTGGGTGATATGGAGTTTGGGGCCGCGTCCGGACAGCCCCCGAGCCAACGAGGAGAAAGCGCCGTTGACGGCTCGAGCGTGGTATCGGCTCGGGCGGGAAGGCGGACTCATCGGTAGAACCGCCACGCGCGAAGGCGTCCAGATCGCCTTCCCATGAACCGAGCGGACGCGCCCTTGCGGCGGAGCAAGCCTTTGAGGAAGAACTCCGGAGGGAGACGAAGAAGAACATGGAAAAAGTGAAGAGCGGGAAAAACAGGTCAGGTTCGGAGATTCGACAAGGAGCCGAACAGGCTGGCGGGTCGGGTGAGGCGTGGAATCGCGGTCGCGCGCCGGAAGATTGGTGGGGCGAGATGGAGCGATTCCATGGCCATGTGGGGCCGTGGAACGTGCTGGGTTGGCGGATCGGCCAAGCGGCTCTCCGCGAGTTGGGCAGCGGCTGGGGGCGGCATGAGATCGAGCTGATCTGCTATTGCCCCCCGGCTACGCCTTACACCTGTTTGTTCGACGGTCTTATTGCAGGCACTGGAAACAGTCCCGGCCGGCTGGACGCGCGGTTGCAGGAGGCTTTTGTCATGGCGCAGATTCACGTGGCGGCCCGCCGCAAGGACGGCTCCGGACCGACGCTGCTCTTCGAGCCCTCGCTTGACTACCTCCGCTCCATCTCCGGCAAGCCTCACGAAGAGCTGGAGCGATTAGCGAGAGACGCCGCCCAACGGCCGGAATCGGAATTGTTTGCCGTGCGCAGGATAGCCTGAGCGGCATGGCCTGCCGTGCGTCTGCCCGGTTTCTCCCGCAGCGCGCGGGGCGGAGCCGGGCGGCTTTCTTTCACGCCCGATTTTCCTCCGCCGACCGGCAAGATTCGCGGCGGGTGGAAAGCCGCTTCTCGACGCGGACGCACAGCGGCATCAGGTTTTTTTGCAGCTCGACCCGCGGCTGCCGAGCGCGTCCCTCCAACGGGTCCAGAACCTCGATTTCTTCGCTTCTTGTCCCGGAAAGGACCATCCAGTGGGACACGAGCAGATTAAGCCGCCGCATCACGAGGACCGGCTCTCCGCCTAGGCCGGTCAGGATTTTGGGCAGGGGCGCGACCCGAACCCGAAGGGGCGCGCCGCGCTCGCGAAGGAACCGGTTGATTCCCCAAGTCAGGAGGTGTTCGTTGACGCCGGTAAGCCGCGTGGGCCGTGTCAGTTTGGCCATCTCTGCTTCGGAGGTTTCATAGCCCAGGAGGTAGAGGAACGAGGCGGCGGCGGCAGGCCCGCAGGTGTACGGGCTGGTTTGTTCGCACAAGCCGAAGGCGTCCGGCTTGCCGGTCAGCGCCTCGTAATCGGTTGTAAATCGGAGCGCCTGGTCGCCTAGGAACGCCAGGTAGAAAAACCCTGCAAATCCGAAATAGATCGCCCGGCGGCTTTGGGGCAAGGAGCGACAGGCCCAGCC
>JAGHDA010000018.1 GCA_021160185.1 Verrucomicrobiota bacterium | reverse complement strand
GCTTTGCCTTTGCGGGCCAACAGGGCGAACGAGCCGCGGATTTCACGGACGGCCTGGGGGTCCTCGGCAAACAACCGTCGCCGGGCCTCTTCCACATCCATGTTCCAGATCCGGTTCAGGGTCGGATCCAACAAATTCACCACTCGCTCAACGTGCGTTTCTTTCATGGCCGATTGTCTGTGCTCCGTCCCTCGTTTCGGGGGCAAGGCAATCTTGCGCCGCCCATTTCCTGAGAGTCAACAGTGGAGGCGGCGCTTTCGTGTGGGGGCGGCGGAAAGGCGGTTAGAGGGATCTGAGTCCGCTCCGGCGGAGGCAGGCTACGCCTCCAGGTCCGCCGTGATGTAAGGGGCGAACTCGGCGCGGCAGTGGGGCGGGATTCGAGCTTTGAGTCGCGCTGTGGGGCCGTCGTAGTTGGCCTCGATGATTTGTCCCACCTCCCGGAGCCTGGCATGGATCGGCCCCGCCGAGTGAGGGAGCTCCAGCTCGATCAACCGGCGTGCCGGACGGAGGCGGCTGCTCAGTTCGTTCATCAACGCGTCAAAGCCCTCGCCGGTCTTGGCCGAGACCGCCACCGCCGCGGGATACTGCGCAAGCCACCGGTTTAACTGCTCTCCGTTGTGCAGTCGATCGATCTTGTTGAAGATCAACAGAATCGGCTTTTCCAGAGCCCCGATTTCCTCCAGCACGCTCTCCACCGCCGCAATTTGATCCTCCGCCTGGGGATGCGTGGCGTCCACCACGTGCAGGAGCAAGTCGGCGTGGACCACTTCTTCCAGCGTGGCTTTGAAGGCCTCCACCAGTTGGGTGGGCAGTTTCCGGATAAAACCCACTGTGTCCGAAAGAAGCACGTTCCGGTTTGTGGGCAGCCGTAGGCGGCGGGTCATCGGATCCAGCGTGGCGAACAACTGGTCCATTTCGGCCGATCGCGCGCCGGTCAAGGCATTGAAGAGAGTGGACTTGCCGGCGTTGGTGTAGCCCACCAAAGAGGCCAGGGGCCACTGGCGGCGGAGCCGGCCTTCGCGTTGGACGCGTCGCCGGCGGCGGACTTCCTCGAGCTGTTTCTTGAGGCGGTCGATTTGTTGCAGCACCCGCCGGCGGTCCATTTCTAATTGCTTTTCTCCCTCGCCGCCGCGCACGCCGATGCCGCCTCGTTGCCGGGAAAGGTGGCTCCAATAGCCGGCAAGCCGGGGAAGCAGATGTTCCAAGCGCGCCAGCTCCACTTGCAGCTTGCCTTCCTTGGTCTGCGCGCGGCGGGCGAAGATGTCGAGGATGAGCGCGGTGCGGTCGAGGATTTTCCGTTGAAAGATCTCCTCCAGATTGCGGGTTTGGGCGGGGGTCAGCTCGTCGTCGAACACGACCGTGTCCGCCTCCAGCTCGCAACATTGCCGGGCGAACTCTTCCGCCTTGCCACGGCCCAGAAACGTGGCGGCGCACGGCCGATCCAATTTTTGCGCGCCCTGTCCGACCACTTTTGCGCCCAGCGCGACCGTGAGCTGGGCCAACTCTTCCATCGAGTCTTCAAATTCCCACGCCGGACGGTTTCGCAAGCGAACGCCTGCCAAGAAAACCCGCCGAGTGGGCCGCTCCGTCTCTGTCGGATAAAGCGCTTTCAATGTCTTCTTCTTTGAATTCTGCTTCTTACGAGGAAAATAACCCGGTTAGCCTCGAGCGCAACCTTGGCTGCGTCCTGCTTGACAAGGCTGGGAGCGGTCGCAAGCCGCGGCCAAAAGGGGCGGCGTCTCGGCGACCGGCTTTTCCCAATAAGTTGGCGGGTTGAGGGGCGGTTGGTATGGTGAGGGAGGCGATGATCGCGTTGATTGATTACGGGGCGGGCAACATTCACAGCGTGGAGAAGGCGCTGCGATTTGTGGGCGCGGAGGTGCGCCGAACCGGCGAGCCGCGGGACCTGCGCGGAGCCGCTGCGGCGGTGCTGCCGGGCGTCGGCGCGTTTGACGACTGCGCCCGCGCGTTGGCGGCTCAGGGAATGACCGAGGCCGTTCGCGAGTTCATCCGTTCCGGCAGGCCTTTTCTCGGCATCTGCATCGGTTATCAGATTCTCTTCGAGCGAAGCGAGGAGCCGCCTGGACAAACCCCGGGGCTTGGCCTTTTCAAGGGAAGCGTCGTTCGATTCCCGGACAGAGTCGGGCTCAAGGCGCCCCAGATCGGATGGAACCAAATCGAGATCACGCGTCCTGAATGCCCTCTTTTCTGCGGCGTTCCAAGCGGCAGTTGGGTCTATTTTGTCCACAGCTACTACCCGCGCCCGGAAGAGCCGGAGATCGCGGCCGCTTGGACGGAGTATGGCGTGCGGTTTGTGTCGGGTATCTGGAGGGAAAATCTCTTCGCCACCCAGTTTCATCCCGAGAAAAGCCAGCGCACGGGCCTGCGCATCCTGCGCAATTTCGTCGAGCTGGCGCGCCCCGCTTGATCCGGCCGGATTCTCCGAGGCCCGCCGCCGCGACCGGCCCCCACTCAAAGTTCGCGGCCTGTCAGACGCCGGTAGGCTTCGAGGTATTTCTCCATGGTCTGCCGGACGATTTCCTCGGGCAGCTCCGGCGCAGGCGGCTGTTTGTTCCATCCGACGCTTTCGAGATAGTCGCGGACAAATTGTTTGTCGAAGCTGGGTTGGCTGCGGCCGGGTTGGTACTGGTCGGCCGGCCAGAAGCGGGAGGAATCGGGCGTGAGCGCCTCGTCGATCAGCGTCAGATCGCAGTCCACCAACCCGAATTCGAACTTGGCGTCGGCGATGATAATGCCTCGTTTCCTAGCGTGCTCCCGACCTTCGGTGTAGAGCCGGAGGCTCAATTCTCGAACCTTTCGGGCCACTTCTTTGCCCGCCAACCGCTCCGCCTGCTCGAAGGGAATGTTCTCATCATGTCCGGCAACCGCCTTGGTGGCGGGGGTGAAGATCGGCTTGGGAAGCTCGGCGGCTTCGACCAATCCTTCCGGAAGCTGGATTCCGCAAACCGAGCCGGTTTGCTGGTACTCCTTCCAAGCCGAGCCTGCCAGGTAGCCGCGCACCACGCATTCGATCGGCAGCGGG
>JAGHDA010000047.1 GCA_021160185.1 Verrucomicrobiota bacterium | reverse complement strand
GGGGGGCGGCGAGAGCGCCCGCGCGGCATGGGACACCAGGAGACATACCGACGGAACGAAGACTACGCGGCCTTTCTGGACGCGCAGGAGCCGGAGTTTTTCGCGAAGTACGCCGATGCGCTGCGGCCGGAGCGGCCGGGGGCGCGGGCGTTGGACGCAGGCTGCGGGACGGGCCAGGCGGTGGCGCGGCTTTGCGCCGAGGGCGTGGACGCGTGGGGGGTGGAAGTGTCCGAGCCGAGCGTGGCGCGCGCGCGCGCGCGCGGGCTGAATTGCCTGCTTTACGACGGGCGGCGGCTGCCGTTTCCGGACGCGCATTTCGCGGCGGCGGGGGCGTTCAACGTGCTTGAGCACGTGGAGGAGCCGGAGGCGTTTCTGGCGGAGCTGGCGCGGGTGACGGAGCCGGGCGGCAAGGTGGTGGTCTCGAGCCCGAACTTTTTCCGGGCGCTGGGGTTCCGGGATTACCACCCGGCGATGCGGGGGCTGCGCAACAAATGGCGCAATCTGCGGCGACTGCTGGCCAAGCGAAGGCAGATGCGGCGCGCGCCCGAGTCGGTGAGGTTCGACCGGATGGAGCCGATTGTGAAGGAGCCGTTCGAGCCGGACGATGACGCAATCGTGGCCACCAACGCCCTGGAGATCGCCTTCTTCCTGGAGCGGGCGGGATGCGAAACGCTCTCGGTTTCCTGCGTGGATCGCTATGTGCCGCGGCTTCTGGATTGGGCGCTCAACGCCACGCCGCTTCGGTATCTGATGTTCAACGCCTTTGTGGTGGCGCGGAAGAAGGGCTGAACGTCGCCCCCGGCGGGAGCTTTTCGGTTGACCCTGAACAGGAAGCCGCTAGGCTCCGTCCAATAACTCGCTGGCGGGCGGCTGGGCTCGGCAGGAGAGGAAAAGAGGCGCGAAATCAATCAACCGAAAAGGACAATGAAGAAACAAGAGCAAACCCAACGGTCCGGCGCGCAATCGCGCCGGAATTTCATCAAAAAGGCCGCGGGCGCGGCCGCGGCGGCGGTAGCCGCGCCGACCGTTTTCAAGACTCCCGTTTACGGCCAGAACCAAGCGCCTTCGACCGGCCGGGTGATCGGCGCGAACGATCGGATCGTGGTGGGCTTCGTCGGTCTGGGCGGACAGGGCACCTTCCACCTGCGCAACTTCGTTCGCAACGCGAGCAAGTGGAACGTGGCCGTCGGGGCGGTGTGCGACCTTTGGAGCAAGCGGCGCGAAGCAGCCAAACAAATCGCGGGCGGCCAGGCCAAGGCCTACGAGGACTACCGCAAGCTTCTGGAGCAAAAAGACATCGACGCAGTGGTCAACTCCACGGTGGTCCACTGGCATGCGCAGATCACTATCGACACGGCCCAGGCGGGCAAGCACACCTATTGTGAAAAGCCTCTGACCCGCTACCTGGATGAGACTTTCAAGGTCTACGACATCGTCAAGCGCTCGGGGATTGTCTTCCAGCTCGGCGCTCAGGCTTGTTCGGACGCGAAGTGGCAGAAGGCCGCCGAGCTGGTGAAGGCCGGCATGCTCGGCCCGTTGGTGCTTGGCCAATCCTCCTACATGCGGAACAACCCGAAGGGCGAATGGAATTACCGGATTGACCCCGATTTCAAGCCGGACGGCATCAACTGGAACGAATGGCAGGGGCCGAACATCCGAAAGCGCGTAGACTTCAGCCCCGAGATCTTCTTCCGGTGGAGAAAGTACTACCCGTATTCCGCGGGCATCCTGGACGATCTTTTCCCGCACCGACTCAGCCCGCTCATGCTGGTCAACGCCGAGCCGGAATGGCCCATCCGGGTTTGCTCCGTCGGGACCAAGAAGATCCTCACCGACAAGAACACCCCCGGCGCGCCGATCCGCGACGTGCGGGAAAATGTGACGTTGATCGCCGAGTTCCCCAGCGGCTACAGCGTGATGGTGTGCGGCAGCACCGTCAACGAGTACGGCCTGGACAACGTGGTGCGCGGCCACGTGGCCACCGTCACGCTGGGCGGCACCACGGTGGAATACCGGCCGGAGCGGCCCTTCACCGACGAATATGATCCGGAGCGCTACACCGGCCTGGTGCCGCCTGAGAGCGTGCCGGTGCACGAGGAGAACTGGATCAGTTGCATCCGGAGCGGCAAGAAACCGCATGCGGACATCGAGTTGGCCGCTCGGACGCAGGCGGTCATTTCGCTCGGCGAGATGTCGGACCGGCTCGGGATCGCCTGCCATTTCGATCCGAAGACGCGGACGATCACCGACGGTTGCGGCCGCAAACTGGAGCCGATCTCTTACGGCAAGATCGATCCCTCCTGAGGAAAGCGGTTTTTATCCGAAGCAAAGCCAAGATCTGAAATCAAGCAGGCCGGGGCGTTTCGCCCCGGCCTTTTTGGCAAAGCGCGGACCGCTCCAGCGCAAGGCCGATTCCGATCACCGAAGCCACCGGAGGCGTCGCTCCTCGCCGTCCAGGCTTATGTTGCCCGCGATCGCATGGAGCTTAAGATCGACTCCCCCCTCGGAAAAAGCCGCCTCGACCCACCCCACCGGCTGCTCGTCTCTGAAGTTGTACCCCAACGCCGGCAGATTGATCAGCCACATCTTATCTTCCTGGGAAATGTTCCACACATGGGAATGGCCGAAGACGATGGCTTTAACCTGGGGGTGACGGCGGGCGATCGGCAGGAGGCGGTGCGTGTCCAGCAAATCGCCGTCCCCTTCCCCAAGAGTATGGTGGAAGAAAAGAATCGAAGGCCGATCAGCGGCCTTTGAAAGGAAGGAGTCCAGCCACTGGCATTGCTTTTGTCCCAGGAAGCCGGAGGTCAGGTTGGGCTGTAGGAGAGAATCAAGGAGGATCGCCCGAACGCAGGGCGCGGTAAGGATCTGCACCCAGCGGCCCGGGACGGGAGACTTGGCTTTCGGCTTCATGGCGGCCAGGAGGTTCCGACGGTTGTCATGGTTTCCCGGCAGGATGTAGAGAGGAAGCCGCTCACGCAAGGGCTCCAGAAGCTTGAACAGTTGGACATAGTCGCCGGGAAGGCCTTGAAGCCGGGCCGCGTCTCCGCAGATGACCGCCCCTTCAACCGAACTCTTGAGAATCTGAGGCACCGCTTTCCGGAGATTGGCGCTGGGCGTGAAGCCCCGGTAGCTGTCCCTCAGGTCTTTGGAAATATGTGTGTCGGAAAGCAGCGCCAAGCGGATGCAAGGGCCTTCGGTTTCCGTCTCCGCCACGGCAAAGCCCGCGCCGAGAAACGCGGCCGAGCCGCCGAGCAGGCCCAGGAACCGACGCCGACTCAGGGGTTCGAATCTGTTCTTCATGGGATGATCCGGATTGATTGTCATTCTTTTCTTTCCCGCGTCTCGCCGCGACTCCGCGGGTCAACGTCGGGCGTTTCGCCGCCACGCTAAACCAGCAGGCGCTTCTCCCGCAAGGCCGTTATGGAAGCGCCGGTCCGAAAAAGGCCCTTGATCCGCCCCCCGCCCTTCGTCCCGCGCCGCCGGCGGCCCGAACCTCGGAGCGAAGCGGCGTCCGACTTTGTCGCCTCCCCGCCGTCGGACATTCAGAAAGGCGCCGAGGAAGAGGCCGAGTTTCCCGAAGCCGTCCTCTTGGAAAAACGAGCTTTCACAGCAATAATCGCTAAACTTTCCAAAAAATTTGCGAAGACCGCAAAGGCGCGGACGCAGTCCAATTCCGCGAATGCCGCGCGAACTTACGGACGCAAGGGAGCAAATGCTGCTCAGCGGGAACGAGGCGGTGGCGCTTGGAGCGCGCCACGCGGGGGTTCATTTGGGGGCGGGCTATCCGGGAACGCCCTCCACGGAAATCCTCGAAGAGCTCTCCAAGCTCGGCGGAAACGCCCAGTGGTCGCCCAACGAGAAAGTGGCGTTGGAAGTGGCCCTGGGCGCGGCGTTCGGCGGGGCTCGGGCC
>JAGHDA010000078.1 GCA_021160185.1 Verrucomicrobiota bacterium | reverse complement strand
GGGGTTGAGCGAGGAGGTAATCCGGGCGTTGTCGGCTCGCAAAGAGGAGCCGGAATGGCTGCTTGAATGGCGCCTGAAGGCCTACCGGCATTGGAAGACGCTCCGGGAGCCGCATTGGGCGAAGGTTGACTATCCGCCAATCGACTACCAAGCCATCATCTACTACGCCGCGCCCAGAGCCCGCAAGAAGCAAGCGGAAAGCCTGGACGAAATCGATCCGGAGCTTCGGCGCGCCTTTGAAAAGCTGGGCATCTCCCTCGAAGAGCAAAAGCGGCTGGCGGGGGTGGCGGTGGACGCGGTGATGGACAGCGTCTCGGTCGCCACGACTTTCCGGAAAGATCTCGAGAAATATGGGGTAATTTTTTGTCCTTTTTCCGAGGCGGTGCGCGAGCATCCCGAACTGGTCCGCAAATACCTCGGCTCGGCGGTGCCCTACGCCGACAATTTTTTCGCCGCGCTCAACTCAGCCGTCTTCAGCGACGGCTCCTTCTGCTACGTGCCCAAGGGCGTCCGATGCCCGATGGAACTTTCCACCTATTTCCGCATCAACGCGGCCAATACAGGCCAGTTCGAGCGGACGTTGATCGTGGCCGAGGAAGGGGCCTACGTCAGCTACCTGGAAGGCTGCACCGCGCCGATGCGGGATGAGAACCAGCTTCACGCGGCGGTGGTCGAGCTGGTGGCCCTGGACCGCGCCGAGATCAAATACTCCACCGTCCAGAACTGGTATCCCGGCGACAAGGAAGGCAGGGGAGGCATCTACAATTTCGTCACCAAGCGCGGGGTGTGCAAAGGACGCCGCTCCAAGATCTCCTGGACCCAGGTCGAAACCGGCTCGGCGATCACGTGGAAATACCCAAGCTGCGTTCTGCTGGGGGAGGAGTCGATCGGCGAGTTTTACTCGGTGGCTTTGACGAACCATCGGCAGCAGGCGGACACGGGGACGAAGATGATTCACATCGGCCGGAACACGCGGAGCACGATTATCTCCAAGGGCATCTCCGCCGGGCGCGCGCAGAACAGCTATCGCGGCCTGGTGCAGGTGCGTCCCGGAGCCCGCAACGCGCGGAACTTTTCCCAGTGCGACTCCCTCTTGATCGGCGACCAATGCGGAGCGCACACGTTTCCCTACATCGACGTTCAGAACCCCACCGCCCAGGTCGAGCACGAAGCCACCACCTCGAAAATCGGCGAGGATCAGATCTTCTATTGCAACCAGCGGGGGCTTTCCACCCAGGACGCGGCGAGCATGATCGTCAACGGTTTCTGCAAGGAAGTGTTTCGCAAGCTGCCGATGGAGTTTGCCGTGGAAGCGCAAAAGCTTCTCGGCGTCAGCCTGGAAGGCAGCGTGGGCTGAGTCCGCGCCGGACGGCGTTCAAATCGGGAAAGCATGAATCCATGAGCAACCAACAGTCACCCACACCCATTCTGGAAATCGAAGGGCTCCGCGCGGGGGTCGAGAACAAGGAAATCCTCAAAGGCATCACTCTCCGGCTGATGCCCGGCGAGGTCCACGCCATCATGGGACCCAACGGCAGCGGAAAGAGCACCCTCGCCTCAGTGCTCGCCGGACGGGAGGGCTACGAAATCTTGGCCGGGAAGGTTCGCTTCCTGGGGCGCGACCTGCTCGAGACGCCGCCCGAGGAGCGCGCCCGCCAAGGCCTCTTCCTCGCCTTCCAGTATCCCGTGGAAATCCCCGGAGTGAACACCGCCTATTTCCTCAAAGCCGCCCTCAACGAGGTCCGCAAACACCGCGGCTTGCCGGAGGTGGACGCCATGGAGTTTCTCAAGCTGGTTCGCGAGAAGATCCGGCTTCTGGAGCTGGACGAATCGTTCCTGAGCCGGCCGGTCAATTACGGTTTCTCCGGCGGGGAGAAGAAACGCAACGAAGTCCTCCAGATGGCGGTGCTCGAGCCCAAGCTGGCCGTGTTGGACGAAACCGACTCGGGCCTGGACATCGACGCCCTCCGCATCGTGGCCAACGGCGTCAACCGGCTCCGCGCCCCGGACAGGGCCCAACTGGTCATCACGCACTACCAACGCCTGCTCAACTACATCGTGCCCGACAAGGTGCACGTGTTGATGGACGGCCGCATTGTCCGCTCCGGCGGCAAGGAGCTGGCCTACGAGCTGGAAGAGCGCGGCTACGATTGGATCGCCCGCGCGTTGGAGCCCGCCAGCAAAGGAGCTTGAGCCGATGAACGCCCCTTCCGCCGCCCCTCCCCAGCAATCCGGCGCCGAGCCCTTGGAAGCGCGGTTCCTGGCGCCGTTCGAGAATCTGCGGCGCGCCTTCCCGCCGGCCGAGGCGGAACAGCGCCGGCGCGCCCTGGAACGGCTCCGGGAAACGGGACTGCCCGGTCCGCGCGACGAGGATTGGCGCTTCACCGACCTGAGCCCGATCTGGGAGCTCCCGTTCGAGCCGCTCGGCCCGGAGGCTACGGCCGGGATCCCCGCGCCGGAAGCGCTCGCCTCTCTGGCCCCCAAGGAAGACGAGGGACCGTTGCTGGTGTTTGTAGACGGCGTGTTCATGCCGGAGCTGTCCCGATTGGAAACCGGCGCCGCCGGGGTGCGGGCGACATCTTGGAGCCGCCTGCGGGCGGAGGATCCGGAGCGTCTGTTGGAAGCCTTCGGAGAGGACGGACAGGCCGCGCGCAACCCCTTTGCGGCCCTCAACGAGGCGTATTTCCAGGACGGCCTTTTTCTCGAAGCGGAGCCGGGGGCGAGGTTGGAAGCGCCGATCGTGGCGCTCTGCCTGAGCCGCGGCGCGCGCCGCGGCGCGGCCGCCCACCTCCGACACGTGATCCGGGCCGGCCCCGGCAGCCGTCTGCGCGTGCTGGAGCATTACGCCGCCCTCGGGCCGGAGCCGGAGTTCACCAACGCGCTCTCCCGGGTCGCCGTGGGAGAAGGGGCGGCAGTGGAGTTGACGCGGCTTCAGAACGCCGCCGCCGCCGCCGCGCATCTGGGCACGGTG
>JAGHDA010000346.1 GCA_021160185.1 Verrucomicrobiota bacterium | reverse complement strand
GGTATCGGTCGCTGCGGATGGCCGGCGAAGGCCGCAGGCTGGGGCTTTACGGTTTCGGCGCGGCGGCGCACATCCTCATCCAGATCGCTGTCTTCCAGGGGCGGGAAGTCTACGCCTTCACCCGTCCAGGCGACGCGGCGCGGCAAGAGTTTGCCCGCCGTCTCGGAGCCGTGTGGGCGGGCGGTTCGGACGAGCCGCCGCCTCGGGCGCTGGATGCCGCCATCCTTTTCGCCCCGGCGGGGGAGCTGGTTCCCTCGGCCTTGCGCGCGGTTCGGAAAGGAGGCCGAGTCGTTTGCGGCGGCATCCACATGAGCGACATTCCCTCTTTTCCTTATTCGATTCTTTGGGAGGAGCGGTCCGTCTGCTCGGTGGCCAATCTCACCCGGCAGGACGGGCTGGATTTTTTTGCGGCGGCCGAGCGCGTCCCGGTGCGCGCGGAAACTTGCGCCTATCCGCTCTTGGAGGCGAACCGGGCGTTGGAAGATCTCCGGCGGGGACGCGTGCGCGGCGCGGCTGTTTTGATTCCGTGAATCGGATTCCGCGGGCGGCGGGGCGCCCGCCGGGGCGCGGCGTCAGAAAACCTCGGCGCGAAGGCCGGTTTTTTCCCGAACCGCGACCGCGATTCCGGAAAGAGTTCGCAGGGAAAGGTGTCGGCATCCGGCGTGCATCGTGGGGCGCAGAGCGGAGTAGATCTGAACCAGCGCGATTTGGGCCCCAGCCTCTTTCAGTTCCCGGAGGCGCTTGACATATTCTTCGATTTCTTCAGGGGGGGGCGGCTGCCCGTCCAGTTCACAAAAAAGGCTTTGAATCACCACGGGACGTTTGCGCCCTGTGATGAGGATGTTTTCAAGGACTTTGTCGAAGAGCGGCTCGCGCGGGCGGTTAACCCGGCGGAAATACTCGGGCGTGCCTGCGTCCAGCTTGAGCCAGAGCTCATCCTGGGCGGTCAGGATGTTCAGGGCGCGCTGTACGGCGGGTTGATCCAACCCTGTGGCGTTGGAAACCAGAACGATCTTGAAAAACGGCAAGCTGCCCAAGGCGCGCAGATGGGCCACAGCCTGGACCACCTCGGGCAGATTGTGGCACAACGTCGGCTCCCCGTCGCCGCTGAGGGTCACATGCCGCGGCTGGAGCAATTCAGGGGGAACCGCGCGATACTTCGGCAGTTTGGCAAGCTTGCCCTGATAGGCCATGGCGAGCGTCGCCTCAAGCTCCGCCACCATCGTTTCGATTTTGAACGATGGGGCTCGAGGCGGCGCTTCCCAGTTCACCTCGCAATAGACGCAGTCGAAGTTGCAACGCCGTTCGGGGATCAGGTTGATCCCCACCGAAAGCCCCCGGGCTCGGGGGGAGATGACCAAGTAAACGAAGCGATTGTTCAGAAAGTTGCGGGCGTAGCCGAAAGCGGTTTCCAACCGTTTGCCGGGCGGGTTCTGCGTCTTCTCGGCGGCGCGCAAGGATCGCGCGGCCGCCTGGCGGCCCGACTCGGCTCGCTCGATTTTGCTTTTGCGGCCGGCGGATCGGTCGTTCATGGTTTGTCTCCCGTCGGCGCTTTGACCTCTTTTCTTCTTCGCTGGAATCGGCGCAGCGACCACGAAAGGCGCTTTGGTTGATCTCCCGCGTCTTAAAAGACCATGCCACTCTGCATCCCCACATTCGGGGCAGGCTTCCCAGGAATTGGGAATTGCTTTTCTTGATTTGCTGCGCCGTGGGGCGGAGAAGGTCCGTTTCGCCGGGATTCGGAATCTTTTTCATGTTTTTTCCGCTTCCGGGGTTGACTCCCCGGACGCTTCCGGTAATCTGCAAGGGCCGGTGCGGGACTTGGGCGATGCGATTTCCCCCCTGTTTGCTCGGGAGCAAGGAGCTTTGCGGGCGGAGCGGCGGGAGACGGCTTCGGGTCTTCGCGCGGCAAGTTAGAGCGTATGAGTAACAATAGCAGACTGTTCGTTGGGAATATCTCCTTCCGCACGTTGGAGAGCGACCTCTATGACTACTTCTCTCAGGCCGGGGTGGTGACATCCTGCAACCTGATGCTGGACAAGGCTACCGGCCGGTCCCGAGGCTTCGCGTTTGTGGAGTTCTCGAACCCCGAGGAAGCCCAGCGTGCCGTGGAGATGTTCGATAAGAAGGAGTTTCAGGGTCGCCCCCTGACGGTCAATGTGGCCCGGCCCCGGCCGGAGCGCCGCTACTGAGCCGAAGTCAGGTTTGCGGCCGGGAGAAGGCATTCTTCGAACCGGCCGCGGGTCCGCAAACCGACTTGTCTTCGCCGTTTCCCCCTTGGTTCCTTCTCAAAGAGAGCCGCCGTGGAAACGCCCAGGTTTTTCGGTTAGATAAAGCAAATTTTGTTCGCACCCGCCCGGACGGCTTCGCCGCTGTTCGGGCGGCTTTTTAGTGTTTGGCGGGGAGCGGGAGGGGAAATCGAGGGCTTTTTGCCCCGATGGGAAAAGGGGAGCGCGCCGTAGCTTGAGAGCCTTTAGAGCAGGACAAAGCGGCTTTTTGGACCCTCCTCGCCCAGTTCCAGGAGGGCGACAGATCGCACATCGCGAATGTGCCGAAGGCCCGCCGCGCCGGGATTGATAAAGAGAACCCCATCCCGCCATTCTTGGCGGCGGCGGTGAGTGTGGCCGTGAACGATAATGGAAGGGACGGACCGGCGGCCTTTTTCGGCCGAATCACGCCTCTCTTCCCAGGGATCCTTGTGCTGAAGAAGAATTTTCCCCCATGGGGTCTCGATGATTTCCCGCTCAGGCAGATCGAGCCCCCAGTCCATATTGCCTAGCACGGCCGTCACAGGGGCGACGGTTTCCAACTCCGTCAGGACGTCGGGACTTCCTACGTCTCCCGCGTGGAGGATGCGGTCCGCGCCCCGGAACGCTTCCAGCGCCTTGGGATCCGTGTAGCCGTGCGTGTCGGCGATCAGCCCGAAGAGCATAGGGGAAGAGTCCCTGTTTTCAGGGGCCGGCCGGCGCTTCCGCTTCCTGCGCGGGCTCCGCTTCATCAGCGCCTTCCCCTTCTTCTTCCGTTTCCTCTTCCGGCTCTAGGGCGGCCGCCAATTTCATCGCCCCCGCAAAAAGCCCTGTAAACAGTCCTCCGCTGAGCAGCGTGTTTCGGAAGAACTCCCATGTGGGCGGATAGCCGGCGGTTCCCTTGGTCAAAGCTGTCAGCCACCCGGCGAAGTCCTTCGTGTATTCCGGATTGTGGAAAGGATTGAAGAACCAGGCCGCGGTGTTCGTGATCAGATAGAAGAGAATTGCGCCGAGGATCCCACCGCTCAGCAGCCAGAGCCATGAGGACTGAGGTTTGAACCGCCGCCCCAACGCCACGATGACTCCGTACCCCAGGTAATTTACGAGAAGGTAGGGTTGAAACGCATTAACCCCGCCGGACCAGGTGTAATAAGCGCAAAGCCCCAAGTCCGTCACAGCCATTGCGGCCAGCGGCAGCCACCACGCCGCCGCGCCGGTCAAATAGACCGCGCCGCAGAACAACAGGCCGTAGGCCGCGCTGAAGTTGGGGGGCATCACGCCCGGGATCCGCGTCAGCGCAAACACAAGCACCAGCGCTAAAGGCATCCATCTCTGCGCCTTCACCGGAAAAGGATCATAGCGCCTTCGGACAGGTTGACAAGACTTCCCCCGAGCGGCTTTGCTGGGAGGAACGCGGAGACTTCGCGCGGACTCCGTCGGTTCCAATGAATCTGCTTAACGTCGTTTACGAAGACGAGCGTTTGCTGGCGCTCAACAAGCCGGCCGGGCTGCCTTGCCACCCCACAAAACGCGGCCCCCTCTCCAGCTTGGCAGGACGGTTGAGGCTTCGATTCGGAGAGGGCGTCCCGCTGCATTTCATCAATCGCCTCGACCGGGAAACCAGCGGCTTGACGCTCTTGGCCAAGGATCGGGAAGCCGCGCGGGAGCTTCGTTCCTTGTGGGCGGCCCGGAAAGCGGAAAAGGAGTATCTGGCGCTCGTCCACGGCAAGCCGAAAAAGCCCGAGGGGTTGATCGACGTCCCGATCGGGCCGGATGAGTCAAGCCCGGTAGCCGTTAAGGACAAGGTCCGCCCCGACGGCGCGGCCGCTTTGACCCGCTACCGGCTTCTCCGCCTCATTTCCCGCGCGGAGGGGGGGTTCGCTCTCCTCGCGGTCTGCCCGGTCACCGGTCGCAAACACCAGATCCGGATTCATCTGGCGCACATCGGCTGCCCTGTGGCGGGCGACAAGCTCTACGGCGCGGATCCGGAGGCGTACTTGGCCTTTGTCCAGGGGCGGCTCACCGCCGCCCAACGCCGGAGGCTCATTCTGCCGAACCACGCCCTTCACGCCTGGAAACTGGCTTTTTTGTTCCAGGGCGCCCGCTTTCTGCTGACATGCCCTCCGGAGAGGCCGTTTCTTGACTTCCTTCGCGGGCAACCGATTCAGACGCGGGCGGAAGAGTTTTTGCCTCTTCCTCCGAAAGAAGCCGGCGGACTCAGCGGCGGTCGGTGATCTTGCGGATATAATCGACCTCCGCCTGCCGGCAAGGCGCGCTGCTTGGACGGAAGACGCCGAAGGCGGCGGCCCGGCTCAGGGAAAAGTCAGGTTGCCCGCCCCGGGAAGCCGCAACCGTTTCCTTGCCGGAGCAGGATTCCCGAAACTTTTTCTTTGCCGCCGCCCGATTTTGTGGTAAACACTGCTGACGGTCGAAGGAGGAGAGCGCGGGAAGGCGTTGCGGTTTTGAGGCGCAACCTCCTCGTGCTGAGGGAGAAGCGGCTGTTTGCGAAGGATGGTCGAAGCGGGGATGAAACGGCGGATCTGGAATCCGTCGGGAAACGAAAAAAATTCGAAAATGGGGTTGACACCTTCGGCGATTCTTGGCAAAGTGGCGGCACACACGGAAACAACGGGAGAACAGATATGAGAACAAAAACCCTACTACTTGTGGCTGCCGTGGGCGCGGCGGGTTCGTTGGCGCTCAATGCGCAGGTCTACTCGGTCAACGCGGTGGGCTACGTGAATGTCACGGTGCCCGCTGGTCAGATGGCATGTCTCTGCGTTCCGCTCGATCCGGGCGCAGCTAACACGGTGGCGGATTTGCTGCCGGGGGTGCCTGAGGGAACGATGGTGTATACGTTCGATCAGGCCAGCGGCTTCACCATCAATACTTACATGTTCGGCGAATGGAGCGTCCCTGATCAAACGCTGAGTCCTGGCCAAGGCTTCTTCTTGCGCAATGTCGGTACGGAAGATTTGACCATTACCTTTGTGGGCGAAGTTCCGCAAGGGACCTTGACGATCGATCTTCCCGCCGGCTTCTCGCTGGTCGGCTCGAAAGTTCCTCAGGCGGGCGCAGTTAGCACCGACCTGGGTCTGCCGGTGGAAGAAGGAGACATGGTTTACACCTTTGATCCTACAGCCGGTTATGCCATTTCGACCTTCATGTTCGGCGCGTGGTCTGGGGGTGAACCGGAAGTCGATGTGGCGGAGGGTTTCTGGGTGCGCAAGGTGAATCCCGTCACCTGGACTCGCGAGTTCTCCATTCAGTAAGAAAGGAGACTTGACGCTTTCTTGGGAACCGACAACGATACTAACCTGATAGGAGAGAGGACTGAACTATGAAAAAACTACTGATTGCAGGAGCGTGCATGATCGCAACGGGGGCTGCTCTGGCCCAGGGACAGCTGAACTTCGCGAATATTGTCGTGGGTGCGGTCGATGCTCCCATCTACGATTTGGGTGGGATGACCAAGGCTGAAGGCCCTGACATTGTAGCCCAGCTTTACTGGGGCACGGAGGCTGACAGCTTGGCTCCGGTGGGGGCTGCTGAGCCGCTGAAGAGTGGGGCTGGCACCGGGTATTTCCTGGGTGGCAGCCGCACGTTGCCTGTCCCCGGCGGAACCTCGGTTTACGTCCAGGTGAAAGCTTGGGAGACTAAGGGGGGAACCTATACAAGCTATGAGAGCGCGATGTCGGGGTTCGCCAAGTACGGTGAGTCCAACATTCTCCAACTCACTGTGACGGAGGCTCCCGACACGCCTCCGGATCTTGTTGGCCTGGAGAGCTTCTCCCTGACGGTTATTCCCGAGCCTTCCACCATCGCTCTCGGCCTGCTCGGCGCCGCCGCGTTGCTGCTGCGCCGCCGCAAGTAAGTTGAGCGGTTTGTTCTCATCCGACAAAGCCGCCCCGTTCCGGGGCGGCTTTTTTTCTCTTTTGCAATTTCGGCTTGCCATCCCTTCCCGAGGCGGTTCACTCTTTGTCATGGCAAACGAGCAGGCGTTGACCGAGTTGGACAACAGGTTCTACCGTCCCCTTGACGAATTTTTCTCCGTTCACAGCGACGTGGGGCTTACCTACGATGATGTGAGCCTGGCTACGCTTTATTCGGAAACGCTCCCCAAAGAAGCCCGCCTGGAAACCGCCCTTGCTGAGGGCATTCGGCTGAACATACCGATCATCTCAGCCGACATGGACACGGTGACCGAGGCTCCCATGGCGATCGGCATGGCGCTCAACGGCGGCCTTGGAGTGATCCATTACAACATGAGCGAGCGGCGGCAGCTCTCCGAAGTAAGCCGCGTCAAGAACCATGTCCACGGATTGATCCAGGAGCCTATCACAGTGCTTCCCGATCAGACGGTGGGCCAGGTGCTCGAGATGATCGAGCAGCGCAAATTCACCTTCAGCACGTTTCCGGTGGTCGACGAGAAGGGCCGCCTGGCGGGCCTTCTGCCCGGCCAGGTGGTCAAGCCGCGCTACGCGGCCCGGAAAGTCCAGGAAGTCCTCACGCCGCGCGACCGGGTTCACACGGTCCGCCACGATCAGTTGGGGAAAGACCCGATTGCGTACGCCGATCGTTTCTTTGACGAGCATCCGGGGATTCACAAGCTCTTGGTGGTTGACGAAGAGGACAGGCTTCGGGGGTTGTTCACCCTCAGCGACATCGAGCGGATCATTCAGGAACAGCGCGCCACGTTGAAGCCGGCGCGGGACAGTCGATTCCGCCTCCTCTGCGGGGCGGCGGTGTCCGCCGCGCGCGCCGCGGGGGGCGAGCTGGACAAGGAACGGATCGTGCGGCATGTGGCCGCTTTGGTGGAGCGGGGCGTGGACGTGGTGGCGGTCTCCACCGCCCATGGCCACAGCAAAGGCGTGGGCGAAGCCGTCCGCGCCATCCGCGGCGCGTTTCCGGATCTGGCGATCATGGCCGGCAACGTGACTTCGGAGGCGGGCGCGGAATTCCTGGCCGATTGCGGGGCGAACATCATCAAGGTGGGCCAAGGGCCCGGCTCGATTTGCACCACCCGCCTGGTGGCCGGCGTGGGCGTGCCGCAGCTTACCGCCCTGTACCTTGCAAGCCGAGCCGCCGCCCGGAAGGGCGTGACGATCGTGGCCGACGGGGGAATCACCAAGTCGGGCGACATCGTCAAGGCGCTGACACTCGCCGACGCGGTGATGTGCGGCGGGCTCCTGGCAGGATGTCCCGAGTCGCCCGGAGAAATCATCGAGATCAACGGCAAGCTCTACAAACGCTACCGCGGGATGGGCAGCTTGGCGGCTATGAAGGCGGGGTCGGCGGCGCGATACGGGCACAAGGGCAGCCTTCAAAAAGCCGCCCCCGAAGGGGTGGAAGCGTTGAAGGAAGCGTCCCCTTCGTTGGATCGCGTTTTGCTTCAGTTGGCGGGCGGCGTTCAGGCCGGACTCGGCTATCTTGGGGCCCGCGACCTCCGCGAGCTGCGCCGCCGCGCGCGGTTCGTCCGCGTGACCTCCGCCGGCCGCCGCGAAGCCGCTCCGCACGACATCGTGGAAATCAAGACGGGTTGACGGCGGGGCGGCCCGATCTTTCCCGGAACGGGGCTTCGGAAGGAGCGCGGCGAGGGTCTCCTCCGGCTTGCGCGCCGGGGGGGCTTTTTTCTCCCGCCCCGCCGCAGGGAGGGGGCTGTTCCGAGCCGGTCTGTTCGGCGACTTCGCCTTCCGCCGCTTTTTGGGGCGCGCTTGTTTGTCGGCCGGGAGAGCGATAAAACATAGAGCCGAGAGCTATGGCAAAGAAAGCCCCCACAAAGAACCTGGGGCTTCTGGCGCTGGGCCACCTCGCATGGGCGACGGCTTGCGCGCTGGCTCTGGTCATCGCCTTCCACGCGCGGCGGGAGACGATGGCGGTTCGCTTGCGCTCCGAAGCTTTGGGGTTGGCCTGGGCCATTCGCGTCGAGGAAGCGGCGCATTTGGGATTGAGCGGGAAGCCGGTTTCGACTCCCTGGTTTCAAAAAACGCTTCGCTCCTTTTTGACAGCCCATCTCCGCGCCCTTGGGAGCAGAGAAGCGCGTCTGATGTTTCGACCCGAAGCGGGCCCGCCGATTGAATTGGAGGCAACGTCTGCCGCCGAGCCGCTCCCAAGCCATTTCGGCTTGCGCCTGGGAAGAGTGATTGCCCGCTACATTCCTCCGCCGGCGGGGTCTGTGATTGTGAGCGGAGAGGTTTGGAATTACCCCAAAGAAGCTTCTGCGATGTTGTCGCCGTTGGTTCCGCGGCCTTCTCAAGGGTGGATCACGATCCGGTTGACGTTGAGTGAATCCTTGTGGGCTCGATGGCTTTTTCGCGAGGCGCACTTCTTCGGCCTGATGGGACTCGGCGGGCTGGCGCTTGTATGGCTATGGTTTGCCGCGCGGAAGGTCCCCCGTGGGCGGAACGGCGCCGATCCGGGAAGGGGAAGGGCTGCGCGCAACGCCTTGTTGACCTTTTTGTCCGGACTGTGGGCGGCTTCTCTTGTGGCGTGGGATTTGGACGCGCTTCAGATGCAGCGCCGCGCACGCCTCTTTCACAAGCTGGCCGGGGAAAGAGCGGCCGCCTGTTACTCTGAGTTTCTTCGGATTCTTAACGTGGGGGAGTTGCTCCGCGGCTTCTTTTTGGGGAGCGAAGAGGTGCTCCCTGAGGAGTTCCGCGCGTTTGTAGCGTGCGGGAAAGGATCGGGTTTCCTCGGCTTGCCGGAAATCCGGCTGGCGGCTTGGGGTGAAAGCGGCGGCGAAGGAGGTTCGGGAGCGTTTCAGCTTCGCGCCAGCGTGTGCGCCTCTCCGCGTTTGCGTGAGATTTTCTCGGCGCGGTTGGAAAGCGAATCGGCGAAAGCGGCCGTTGAGAGCCTTCGTCGCATGGAGGTGATTGCGTCGAAG
>JAGHDA010000403.1 GCA_021160185.1 Verrucomicrobiota bacterium | reverse complement strand
GGGCTGAAGATGTATCACGGTGGCTTCAAGCGCAACTTTCCGCTGTTCACGCGCGAGATGGAATTTCGATTCAATCACCGGGATGATCCTGACGCCGTCACCTATCTGTACAAACTGCTAAAATCTGATCCGAATTAATGGTCCAATCCCTTTACAAAAGCGATAATACTTTTAGCTTCCTTAGGGCCGAAATGATGTTTCGATTCTGACCCCGCGCCTTCATCTCAGCGCCATCGGCGGTGTATGGACCACCAATGATCGGGGCGCTCACGGATGCGCTCCGCCATCCAGTCGGCCAAGCGCTGCACGAGGCGGATTGTGGCCGGGGAATGGCGGCGTCCGGCTTCCGGGGGCGTTTCGATGGGGTCGCACAGGCGCGCTTCATAGCCTGGCCGATCCGGCCGTCGGAGCACATATCCCGGCGTCAAGGCAGCGCCCGTCCGAGCCGCAAACCGAACCGGCGCGCTGAACATAAGCGTGGAGCGGTCGAAAAACCGGACCGGGACGCTTTCTTCCTTGCCCGGGTAAAGATCGAAGGCGAACAGCACCACTCCCTGGCGCTGGAGGAGAGCGGCGATTTTGTGGGCGGCGGCGTAAGCCGGCCTATGGTGAATCGAGGCCACGTCGAAACGGTTGCGCAGGTCAGTCAGAAACTGGGCGACTCGGGGATCGTGAGGCGCTTTGAGCGCCGCCGCGCAGGGGCGGTCGCCCCATAGCGGGCTGAGGATGAGCAATGGAAACAGCCCGAAATGTCCGGTGGCGACTATGATCCCGCGGTTCTCCCTCAGAGCAGCCTTTGCCGCTGCAGTCGCCTGAAGGGTCACGAACCCGCTCAGTTCGTCAGGATGCCAGCAGAGGTAGAACAACTCCAGAAGACCGCGAAAAATGTTGCGCGTTGTTTCCCGGGCGACGGCTTCCCGCTCCGGAGGGCTCAGGTCCGGCCGGACCAACGCCAGGTTGGAAAGCATCAAGCGACGGCGGGAAGGCGCCGCGCGCCAGCCCACCGCCGCAAGCGCGCGGGCCCGTCGCTCAATCTGCCGGAGCGAAACCCCGCGCGTGGAGCGGTAGACGGCCTGAAGAAGCAGCCATCCTGCGTCCCGGCCTAACTTTCGAGCAATCTTCATTGGGACAAAGAAGGCGACGGCGCGGGTTTCCGAATAGGCTTTCCGACAGGAGAGTAATTCAGAGAAGAAACTTGGCGAATCCTTCGGGGAATTTTATAGGAAGCCAGGCGTTGGGAAAGGAACTGCCGCAGTCGGGCCGGGTCGATGGTCTTCCCCGGTCGGGGTGTGATGTCCGCCGCCAAAATCTTGCCGCGCGAAGGATCATTTTTTCCATAAACCAAACATTCGGCAACATCTGGATGTCGGAGAAGCTCGTTCTCCACCTCGGTCGGATAAACATTCAATCCCCCGATGATCACCATGTCGTCCAGCCGCCCCAGGTGGTAATAACAGCCTTCCTCATCGCGAAAGGCTACATCGCCTGTGTGGAACCAGCCGTTGCGAATCACTCGCGCCGAAAGCTCCGGATTGCCCACGTAGCCCCGGAACACGCGCGGGCCCCGGACGCAGATTTCCCCTGGTTCGTTGGGCCCGGCAACCCGGCCTTCTTGATCTATCAATCGGATTTCCACGCCCTCCAACGCTTTGCCGATGGAAACGATTTTTTCCCATGGCCAGCCGGGAGTTTGGAGGGTAAGAAGCGGAGATGTCTCGGTCAGCCCGTAGCCTTGCACAATGCTTGCAGAGGGAACGGCTGAACACAGGGATTCAAAAAGGATCGGCGGGACGACGGTTCCCATCATGGCGATCAGACGAAACGACTCGAAAGCCTCTGGAGCTTCCCTTGCGGAAGCTGCAATTATCCGGCCTATCGAGGGGACGCTATGAGTCCACGTCACCCGATACCGCCTCGCGCACTTGATGATATTGTCCGGGCTGAATCGGTTGGTCAGCACGTAAGACCCGCCGGTGGCAAGGACTAGGTTGATCACAATAGGCCCTGAGATGTGGCTCATCGGCAGTAAAGAGAGCCCCCGATCGGCGCTGTTGATGTTCCAGATGCTAATCAAATCGCGAGGGAAGAAGTCAAGCTGCCGCCGCGTCATTGGAACGCATTTAATCTTGGCCGTGGAGCCTGATGTGTAAAGGTATACAGCATCATCGCTTTCGAGACTTTCGCTTATTGGTGTAAACGATTTTCCTCCCTGCAACGTTGATTCATACTCCCGCCAGTTGGGGAAAGAGCCGCCCACGGCGAAGCGTTCGACATCCGGAGGCACAAAGGCTTCCAACTCTTGGCTCAAAAAGGGCGCCCAAGCAAAAAGGGCTTTGACATGGGTGTTCTCCAAACAGTTTTTCAGCTCATTGCCTCGGAATCGCGTGTCTATAGGCTGGAACACCGCGCCCAACGCTCCAGTCGCCAGGTAAAGCTCCACTAGCTCCATGGCGTTGGGCAGCAGACAAGCGACCGCATCGCCCTTCCCGACGCCCAAGCGGCCCAAAGCGGCCGCCAGCGCGGCGCTCCGCTCCATCACTTCTCGAAAGGTCGCCGATTTTCCCCGGTCTGCGTCGATGAATGCAACATCCTCCGGTCTTTCCCCCGCTCTTTCCGTAAGGAGTTGGTATGGAACCATGATACTCCTTACGCTGAGGCAAGACTGCAGCGGCGTCAAGCCTCGCCGCAAAGGCCAAGTCGCGCCTGCGCTTCGCCATAGAGGCCTGGGCGAACAACGCGCAACGCTTGCCGCCGAAGGCATGCGGGACTGTGCAGGCTGAACCGGCCCCTGTAGCCG
>JAGHDA010000041.1 GCA_021160185.1 Verrucomicrobiota bacterium | reverse complement strand
TGAAGTACCGCAGGTTGACGCCCAACGCCGGATTCAGCCCGCCGCGCTCAGGCGGATCGGACACCGCGCCGGCCATCCAAAAATGGCCAAGGGGGTAACTCATCCGGCTGGTGTCGCCCCAGAACCAATAGATTCGGCCGCGATACAGGACGGCGGAGACCGAGTCCTGGCCGGCGACCCGGCCGCTTCCCAGCGGTTCCTTCAGCGGCGCGGGTTCGCCCAGCAACACGCTGTCGCGGTAAATTCCCTCGCCGGTGACGCGATAGAGCCGTTCCGCGATGTTGACGCGATGCAGGCGGAGTTCGGCTCGGCCTCCGGGCGTTGGCGTGAGCTTCGTTCCAGCATAGCCGAATCCGTCTTTGGGAAACGTGTAGCCGTGGCTGCGCACGTGGAAAAATACGGGTCGCCCCATAAGGCCGGGTTCGTAAAACGCCGCCCATCCGGCGCTGTCGGTCACAAAGCGCAGGTGATTCACCGTTTCCAACTCGACCAGCGGAATCCCGCGACCCGTCCGCTCGTCCACGGCGCGGATGCCGAAAAAAAGATTGGTCGAAGCCGCGCGGGCGACGGCGGCCATGAGGAACGCGACGCCTGCTACCCGGCATGCGGCAGACTTGCGAATGATTCGCCTTGCAGTTGAGCGCATACGGCCGAGTTTACAGGGCAGGCTGTCGCCGGGCGAACCGGGAATCCGGAGCGGCGCTCCTGCGTTGGGGGCTGAGGCGTTTCGGCTTTGGGGGGCCGGCGGCAGGCGCGAGGAAAGGCTTGGTCATGAAGAAGGCGATTCAAACTTGGAGCGCGGGGCTGGCGTTGGCGTTATGGGCGCAGGCTGCGGCGGGCGCGCCGTCCGGCGGGAAGAAAAGCGGCTTGCGCGTGGATCCCGCCCATCCCCGATACCTGCTCTACAATGGGCGGCCTTTCTACCTCATCGGCAGCGGGATGGAGTCGATCTGTCAGCCATGGAGCCGGAGCCGCGAGCAATGGCGGCGCTACTTGGACATGCTGCGCCGCAACGGATTCAACCGGGTGCGCTTCTTTCCTTGGGACCTGTGTTGGCAAAAGGAGCTTCTGCCCGCCTTTTCTCCATGGGCTGTGCGAGACGCCAAAGCGTTCGACTTCGAACTAACTCGCTTCAACCCGGCCTACTGGCGACTGGTCAAGTCGATCGTAAAGATGGCTGAAGAGCGGGATATCGCGGTCGAGTACATTCTCTTCGATTACTGTTGCCTGCGGGACGGGAGGACGGAAAAGCCGTGGAGCCGATGCCCGCTGGCCGCGGCAAACGGCAACGGCGGGGCTGTGCCCGGCGGGATCGGCAAGCCGGGCGTGTGCCTGTTTGCCGATTACAACGATCTGGATTTGTTCCGACGCCCGTTCCGTCCCCAGTGGGATTGGAAGAAACGCAACCAGTGGATCCAGCAAGCCTACGTGAAACACACCCTCGACCAACTCGGCGGCTTTCCGAACATCTACTGGGAAATCATGAACGAGCAGGGCTGGGGGAAGGTCGAGCCGGACGGGGTTCGTTGGACTCGGCACTGGCTGGCTTTCTTGGATAAGCACGACTCGCGCCGGCATTTGCGCTCGATCAACGCGGCGGACGTGTACGACCAGATGCGGGGGATCGACATTGTGTGCGAGCACCCGATACCCTTTTTCCACAAGGGTGAGCTGAGAACGCCTGAGGCGGCCGTCTCGGTCATTGCCCGCAACCTGCGATTCGGCAAGCCGGTGGTTTGCGACGAGACAGGCTTCTTCCCGCCGCCGGGCTCGACGGCGGACGAGACCTGGCGGCGCAGCTCGCCCGAGCAGTTGGCGAATGAGCGGCGCGCTTTCTGGTTTTCCTTTGTGGCCGGCGGCCACTGGACGGCGGCCTGCTGGCAGGACTTCCGGGAACGGGACACGCACCGTTGGGCGCGGCATTTGGCCGAGTTTGTTCGGCTGGTGAACTACCGGGAGATGGATCCGCACGACGACCTGGTCAAGGGCGGCCATTGTCTGGCGCGCCTCGGGCGCGAGTACGCGCTTTACACCGGTTGGGGCGCTCGAATGGAAGTGGATCTTTCGGCCCTCGGCGATCGGCGCGCGCTCGCCAGGTGGTTTGATCCGCGGACGGGGAAGTTGACCCGGGCCTCCGCCGTCGGCGAGGCGAACGGGCGAAAGATTTTCGAGCCGCCCTCGCGCGAGGACTGGGCGTTGTGGATCGTTGCCGCTTCATCCCGGCCGAGGCGCGCCGAAGGCGCGCCGGCGGAGGTTCGCTGAGCCGCGGCGCCGCCGCCTCGTTTGTTCCGTTGCGCTTCTGTCGCGTTTGGAAGCGGAACAGCCCCCGTTACCACGTTCCGTCCACGAGGAGCGAGGTGATCCGGCGGGCCAGATCGTCGGCAAGCAGGGGCGCGGCTTGCCGTTCGGCGCTGGGTTGATCTCCGGCGAGGCGGACGGTGGTTCGGGCGGTCACGTCCCGGTCCAAAAGGACGCGTCCCCCCGCGGCTTCGTAAGCCTTCACGTGGGCGGTGAGGCGGAGGTCATAATCGCGGACGGAGCGGATGTCGCCTGGTTCGTAGGAAACGCTGCGGCGTCGGTAGCGGAGAAGGGTTCCTTCCACCACGATGTCCGCGTCGCCGCGCGTGGCCAGGCGAAACGTGCCGTCCTGTTGGAGCCTGCGTCTGAGGGCGGAGACCACCGGCTCGACCAGGCGGGGCTCGAGAGTTTGGTTTTCGAAGGGAAGGACCTGGACGGTTCGCTCTCCAGCGGGCGCGCCGTTGGTGGGGCCCAGTCGGTAGCCGGCGCAGCCCGCGGCGGCCAGGGCGGTCGCGGCGGCCAGAACCCACGCGAAGCGACGGCGTTTCATGGCTTCTTTTCAGACGCGGCTTCGTTTCCGGCCCCTTCCGGGGCGGGCTTTTCCGGGGAGGCGACCTGGGGCGCTTTCAAGGCCGCCAGCCGTTCCCGAGCTGTTTTGGCAAATTCCGAGTCGGGCGCTTTGGCGATTACCTCGTTGTAGTAGATGCGCGCGGCCAGGATCTTGCGCCGTTTCTCGTAGAACCTGGCGATCCGCAGAGCGCCTTTGGCTTGCTCCTCCTTGAGCTGAAGGATGAGCCGCCGGACTTCTTCGACCCGGGGATCGGAAGGGTAGAGGATGGTGAAGTCGGTGAAACGGCCGATCGCCTGGGAAGCGGCGCTTTGGTCATACTCGGAGGTTTTGGCTTGTTTGTACCAGGCCATGGCTTCCCGGTAGAGCGCCTCGGCGGCGTAGAGGGGCTTGTCGTGGTAGAGGTCGGCCGCCTTGCTGTAGGCGTCCACGGCCAGGACGTAGTCTTTCTGTTTCTCGCGGGCTACGCCGATGTTCAATTGCGCCAGGGGAGCGATCCGGCTGTAAGGGCCGTTGCCGATTACGTTGACGTACATTTCCACCGTCTTCTCCATCGACCTGTAGAGGGGGAACAATCCCCAGAGGCGGAACCGCCGCCCGGCGAGGAAGCGATTGGCGATTTCAAACTGGCGCAGGAGGACCTCTTCGTATTTGTCGTACTTGGGGTGCTTTTCAATCAGCTTCTGGTATTCCTTGAAGGCCTTTTCGAAGCGTTCCCGCGCCTCGTAGCAGCGGCCCAGCAAGTACTGGGCGTCCGGCGCGTAATCGGAGAGGGGCCAGGTGTCCACGCAATAACGGGCG
The DNA here is from genome assembly GCA_021160185.1 of Verrucomicrobiota bacterium. GTDB lineage: Bacteria > Verrucomicrobiota > Verrucomicrobiia > Limisphaerales > CAZBKV01 > JAGHDA01. The sequence continues at coordinate 16,166 of JAGHDA010000041.1, read as the reverse complement.
GCTTTGGCGGCGAGCTTGTAGTCGCCGCCTTGGAAGGCGTCCAGAGCGAACTGGTACTGCTCCTTCGCGCGGGTTTTGCGCCACTGGCCCTTTGTCGCCGGCGATTCGTAGGTCCACCCGACCCCGGGCCGGTAGACCAGAGGCGCCGGGCTGCGACGAGGAAAGGCCGCCAGCCAAGCCAGAGCCAATAATAGAATCGCAACGGTCCGCTTCATCCGCGCCGAGGCTAACGGTCGCGCGAAGCCAAGTCAATCAGAGGCCGGGGCATGGAGCGTTTCGCGCGCTTCCACCGGCCGGGTTGTCGGGAAGGTCGATGGAGCCGGGGCGACAGGGGCCGCCGCAGGCGGTTGAGTCGGAGCCGGGCGGGAGAGAACGCCCCGCCGTTTTCTTCCCACAGACGCCCTCGCGGGCTACCGCAGCTTGGCCAGAAGCTCGGCGTTGGTCTTGTGCTTCCGCAGAGCGGCCTGGAGGGTTTCCATCGCTTCCACCGGGTTCATATCCACCACCATCCGGCGAAGTTTGCGGATCGCCTCTATCTGGTCCGGCGGATAGAGCTTTTCCTCCTTGCGCGTGCCGCTGCTGGGAATGTTCACCGCTGGGAAGAGCCGCCGGTCGGAGAGCTTTCGGTCCAGGACGAGCTCCATGTTGCCGGTGCCCTTGAATTCCTGGAAGATCAGCTCATCCATCCGGGAGCCGGTTTCCACAAGCGCCGTGGCGATGATTGTCAGCGAGCCGCCTTCCTCGATCTTGCGCGCGGCGGCGAAGATCTTGCGCGGGATTTCCAGCGCCCGGGCGTCTACGCCGCCGGTCATTGTCCGGCCGCTGCCGCCTTTGACGCTGTTGTAGGCCCGCGCCACGCGGGTGAGCGAGTCCAGCAGGACCAACACGTCCTTGCCCGCCTCGACCATGCGGCGGCATCGTTCGATGGTGAAGCGGGAGAGACGCACGTGGGTTTCCAGCTCCTGGTCGTTGGAGGAAGCCACCACCTCCGCGTCCACCGAGCGCTGGAAGTCGGTGACCTCCTCGGGGCGCTCGTCGATCAGAAGAACGACGACCTGGACATCGGGATGGTTTTTGCGGACGGCGTTGGCGATTTGCTTCAGGATGGTTGTTTTGCCGGTGCGGGGAGGCGCCACGATGAGCCCGCGCGTGCCCTTGCCGATAGGGGTGACCAGATCAATGAGGCGGGTTTCAATCTGGTCCGGATCGGTTTCCAGGTTGAATTTTTCGCGAGGGTCGATTGTGGTCAGGTCCTCGAATCGCGATGCCTTGAGATACTTCTCATAGGGCATGCCGTTGACTTCGAGGATTTCCTTAAGCTGGGGGCTGGTGCCTTTGTGCGGGGGTTGCAGCTTGCCTTTGATAAGAGAGCCTTCCCGCAGCCCCATCTTCTTGATCGTGTCCGGTGTGACGAACACGTCGGTCGGTTTGGGGGCGTAGTGCCTCTCCGGAGTCCGAAGGAATCCAAAACCCCGCTCGGAGATCTCGAGGTATCCTTCTCCCACTTCCGGCGTGGGAGGCGCCTGCGTTTTCTGACTGTTTTGACTGCTCATAAGGTTCAAACCATCCCAACAAACAAGGTCCTTCTTCGTGTTGCTTCTTAGGAAGAACCGGCCGAGCGCAAGGGTTGAAACCCGAAGATAACTCCGCCGGTTGGACCTAGCGATGCCCCAAGCTATAGCGCTCCGAGCGGGCGCGCAACTGGAAAATTCGTTTTTCTGTGATTTCGACGATTTTTTCTCATCCGGGCCCGGCGGCGTGAACGATTCACAGTTCGCCGCCGCGGCTTCGGGCGCGCTTGCCCGCCACGGGCTTTGCGCCCATGATGCGGCCATGGAGAACGCGGCGATTTCGCGGCTCTGGGCTGCTGTTCGCCCGGCGGTTTGGGCGGCAGCGATGGCCCTTTCGGCTTGTCTGGTTCGCCCGGCTGCAGGGGACTACCCCGATCCGGCGCGGTTTGAGAAGGCGATCGAGGCTTTCGAGCGGCAGGACGCAGCCAACCCGCCGCCGTTGGGGGCGGTTTTGTGCGTGGGCAGCTCGAGCATGCGATTGTGGCATGGCGCCATCCGGAAGGATCTGGCGCCCCTGCCGATCGTGCCTCGCGGATTCGGCGGGAGCACGATGTGGGATCTGCTCCATTTCGCCGACCGGATCGTGCTGCCCTACCTGCCCCGCGCGGCGGTGATTTACGAAGGCGACAACGACATCGCGGCAGGCGTGTCGCCGGAGCGGGTTCGGGACGTATTCCTGCGACTGGTCGCCAAAATTCATGGACGGCTTCCGGAGACGCAGATTTATTGCCTTTCGATTAAGCCTTCAATCGCCCGGTGGAAACTCTGGCCCGCGATGCGGAGAGCCAACCGCCTGCTCGCCGAGGCGTGCGCCCGCGATCCGCGACTGGTGTTTGTGGACGTCGCCGCCCCGATGCTCGGTCCGGACGGGCGGCCCAGGCCGGAGATCTTCCTGAAAGACAACCTCCATATGAACCGCAAGGGCTACGAGATTTGGCGGGACGCGCTCCGGCCGATTTTGCTTTCCCTGGAACGGCCCTGAGGGCGTTTCCTGGGCCTTCCCGCGCTCGGACGGCTTGCGCCGACGGATTGACGATCCGGCTCCTTTGGGGTTGCCTGGGGACGCGCCGTCTGGCGATTGTGAGAAGAGAGGTCATCCGTCTGATTTCTGTTTCTGTGAGAGGGCGGCGGAGGGGAAACGACAATGAGCGAAGACGACAGGACACAGAGCGAGGGGATTCAGCCGCCGCAAGGGGGCGATCCGGCGCGGCCGCCCGCGCGAAGCGGGCGGTTCGCCGCCGGTCCCGCGGCCGAGACGCAGGCCTTCTCCGAGTCGATTTCTTTCGACTGGCGGCTGTGGGAACAGGACATTCGGGGCTCCAAGGCCCACGCCCGAATGCTGCGCAAAATCGGCGTCCTCGACGCCGGGGAGTTGGAAGGGATCCTTCGCGGACTGGACGAAATCGCCGCAGACATCCGGGCGGGGAAGTTCCCCTGGCGGCCGGAGCTCGAGGACGTCCACATGAACATCGAGGCCGAGCTGACCCGTCGCGTTCCGGCCGGGGCCAAGCTTCACACCGGCCGATCCCGGAACGACCAGATTGCCCTGGACATGCGGCTCTGGCTCCGGGACCGAATCGACGAGTTGACCCTCGCGCTTCGGAGGCTGCAGTTGGCGTTGGCGGAGCTGGGCGGGCGGCATCGTCGGGCCGTGATCCCCGGCTATACCCACCTTCAAAGAGCCCAGCCGGTCCTCTTTGCCCATCATCTGCTCGCCTACGTGGAAATGTTCGAGCGGGACGCCGGCCGGCTGGCCGACGCGCGCGAGCGAGCCAATGAATGCCCCTTGGGATGCGGCGCCTTGGCTGGAAGCACCTTGCCGCTGGATCGGGAGGCGGTCGCGCGCGAGCTGGGCTTTGTAGACCGCGCGGGCAAGCCGCGGCTGACCCGCAACTCGATGGACGCGGTCGGCGACCGGGATTTCGTCGTCGAGTTTTGCGCCGCGGCCGCGCTGCTCGCCGTCCATCTTTCCCGCCTTTCTGAGGATCTGATCCTTTGGGCTTCCGCCGAATTCGGGTTTATTCGGATCAGCGACGCTTACTCCACCGGCTCCAGCTTGATGCCCCAGAAGCGCAATCCGGACGTGGCCGAATTGATTCGCGGCAAGAGCGGACGCGTGATTGGGAACCTGACCGCGATGCTCACGCTCCTTAAGGGGCTGCCGATGACTTATAACCGCGACCTTCAGGAGGACAAGGAGCGCCTCTTCGATTCGGCCGACACGGTCCTGGCCTGCGTGCGGCTCATGGCCGGCATGCTGGAGCAGGCGGAATTGAACGAGAAAGCCTGCCGCCGCGCCGCCTCCGACCCGACGCTGCTTGCGACCGACCTGGCCGATTGGCTTGTGTCCCGCGGCGTTCCTTTTCGCGAGGCCCATGATGTGGTCGGCCGCCTGGTGGCTTGCGCCGAAAGCCTGGGCAAGCCCCTCCACCGCCTTTCCGCCGAGGAGCTGGCGCAGGTTGATCCGCGGTTGACGGTCGAGGCGCGGGCCGTCTTCAGCCTGAGGCGCGCCTTGGAGCGGCGGCGAGCGCCCGGCGCGCCGTCGTTCCGGAATGTGAGCCTTGAGCTGCGACGTTGGCGGAGCCGCTTGCGAAAGTTGCTGGAAGAGTAAAGCCGCGCCGCCGCTTGTCGTCGGAAGACGGCGCTGCGGGAAGCCTTTCCCGTTTTGCGGAAGCGTCCGGGCGGCGGCTTAGCGGCCGCAGCAGTGTTTGTACTTCTTGCCGCTCCCGCAGGGGCAGGGGTCGTTCCGGCCGATCTTGGGGCCGACCCGGACCGGCTGGGCCTTGGCGGCGGCTTCGGCCGCTTCACTGACGATGTCGCTTGCCTTCTTCGGGCCGCCCGCGGGCGCTCCGGCCGGCTCCGCAACGGTTTTTGAAATGGGGGCGGCCTCTTTGTGGACGGTGAACATCGGCAGGTTGCGCAAGAAGTTCTCGAAGGCGACCAGGCTGGAAGCGCTGCGGAAGACGTTCCGGCAGATCTCGGTTTTGATGTTGACCATCAGGTCGTCGAACATTTTGAACGCCTCGACCTTGTACTCAATGAGCGGATCGCGCTGGCCGTAGGCTCGCAGGCCGATGCTGTTGCGGAGGCTGTCCATGTGGTAGAGGTGTTCCTGCCAGAGCTTGTCGATGGCGCTGAGAATGGTGTAGCGCTCGACGTTCTGGAGGGCCTCCGGATCCTCGAACTTGATCTTGAGCTGATACGCCTCGCGGATGCGATTGAGGATGTATTGCGCGACGGCGTATTGCTCCGGGCTGAAGCCTTCGTAGAGGGGATTGTCCTCGGGGGGCTTGCGGTCGGCTTTGCGGGCGACCTGAAGGATCTGGTCTTCCGGCAACCCGAGCGGGAAGGTGAGGTTCACCCAGTCGGCAAGGCCTCGTTTGTTCCACTCTTCCGGCTCGGCGTCAGGGGAAGTGAACTCGGCCGTCTTTTCAGCCGTCACCTCCTCGATGATGTCCATCAGCTTGCGGCGGACGTCGTCGGTATGGAGGATCTCGTTGCGGAAGCCGTAGATGACCTCCCGCTGCCGGTTCACCACATCGTCATATTCGAGCGTGCGCTTGCGGATTTGGAAGTGGTGTTGTTCGACGCGTTTCTGGGCCTGTTCGATGGAGCGGTTGAGGAAGGGATGGGTGAGCTCCTGGCCTTCCTCCAGCCCGACCTTCTCCATGATCCGGGCGATGCGGTCCGAGCCGAACAAACGCATCAGGTCGTCTTCGAGGGAGATGAAGAAGTGAGAGGAGCCGGGGTCGCCCTGGCGGGCGCAGCGGCCGCGGAGCTGGCGGTCGATGCGGCGCGCCTCGTGGCGTTCGGTGCCTATCACATGGAGCCCGCCCAGCTCGGCCACGCCGGGCCCCAGCTTGATGTCGGTGCCGCGCCCGGCCATGTTGGTGGCGATGGTGACCGCGCCGCGCTGACCTGCGCGCGCGACGATTTCGGCTTCCTGCTGGTGGTATTTGGCGTTGAGGACCGAGTGGGGGATGCCGACCCGCTTGAGCATGCGGGAGAGGTGTTCGCTGACCTCGACCGAGACGGTGCCCACCAGGATCGGGCGGCCCTGGGCGTGGATTTCCTGGATCTCCTGGAGAACGGCGTTGTACTTCTCGCGCTTGGTTTTGTAGACCGAGTCGTCATAGTCCTTGCGGATGCAGGGCTTGTTGGTGGGGATGACCAGGACGCCCAGCTTGTAGATGTCCCAGAATTCCTGGGCTTCGGTTTCCGCCGTGCCGGTCATGCCGGCCAGCTTGTGGTACATCCGGAAGTAGTTCTGGATGGTGATGGTGGCCAGCGTCTGGTTTTCCCGTTCGATCTCAACGCCTTCCTTAGCCTCGACGGCCTGGTGGAGGCCGTCGCTCCAGCGGCGGCCGATCATCAACCGGCCGGTGTTTTCATCCACGATGATCACCTTGCCGTTCTGGACCACGTAGTGGACGTCCCGCTGGTAAATGCAGTAGGCCTTGAGGAGCTGGGAGATGACATGGATGCGGCGGGCCTTCTGCTCGAATTCGGTTTGGATTTTCTGCTTGGCCTCCAGCCGCTTCATGACGTCCTGCTCCGGACCCGAATCGATTTCATGGAAGGCGGTGATCAGGTCGGGCAGAACGAAGGCCTCCGGATCGTCGGGGCTGAGGAAACTGCGTCCCTTTTCGGTCAGGTCGGCTTCGTAGCCTTTTTCGTCGATGGCGAAGAAGAGCTCTTCCTTTTCCCCGTAGAGCTCGCGCTTGGTCTGGTCGGCGTGCAGCTCCAGTTCGGCCTGTTGGGCCAACTGCTGGTTGCGGGGCTCTTCCATCATCCGGAGCAGCTCGGGCATTTTGGGACTGCCCGTCTTGACCCGGTAGAGCAGGCGGCCTGCCCGGCGCTCCAACTCCTCGCGCTCGCCGGAGCTGAGCCCCTCGGGCTTGTCCAGCTTGCGGAGGATTTCTTTGGCCTCGTTCAGGTAGCGGCGGCAGAGGCGCTCCTGGGCCTGGACCAGGGCCTGGACCTTGGACCTGTACTGGATGTAAAGCTCGTTATCGCTGCTCACCACCGCCGGGCCGCTGATGATCAAGGGCGTGCGCGCTTCATCGATGAGGATCGAGTCCACCTCGTCGATGATCGCGTAGAAATGACCCCGTTGAACTTGCTCCTCCGCCCGGATGGCCATGCCGTTGTCGCGCAGGTAGTCGAAGCCGAACTCGGCGTTGGTGCCGTAGGTGATGTCGCAGGCGTACTGCTCGCGCCGCGTTTGCGGGGATTGGTCGTGGAGGATGCAGCCCACCGTCAGGCCGAGGAAACGGTAGACAGCCCCCATCCATTCGCTGTCGCGCGCGGCCAGGTAGTCGTTGACGGTGACGATGTGGACGCCGCGCCCGGCGAGGGCGTTGAGGTAAGTCGGCATCGTAGCAACCAGCGTCTTGCCTTCGCCGGTGGCCATCTCGGCGATGCGCCCTTTGTGCAAGGCCCAAGCGCCGATGAGCTGGACGTCGAAGGGGATCATGTCCCAGACAATTTCGTGTCCGCGGACGGTGATCTTTTCCTTGCGCTCGGTCATGCGGCGGCAGACGTTTTTCACCACGGCGAAGGCCTCGGGAAGGATTTCGTCCATCCGCCGCTCCAGCTCGTCCAGGTCCTGGATCTTGCTCAGCTCGGCCTTCCACTGGGCGGTCTTCTCGCGCAGCGCTTCGTCCGGCAACGGGCGCAGGGACTCTTCGATCTCGTTGATCTTGGCGACCAACGGCCGCAGACGCCGGATTTCCCGGTCGTTTTTGGTTCCGAAGACTTTCTTGACAACGAAACGGATCATGGCAACAGCCTCAGGCTTCTGAACGTACGGCAACCCCTAAGGGGCGTCAAAATGAATCAGGTTTTCCCGCAAAGGCTCCGGAGAGCAACCCACTTTTCAGGGCGATTCCAACGTCGAAGTTCGCCGCCGGAGCCGGTCCTGGGCCTTGGGCATTTCCTCTTCGGCCTGGCTGACCCCTGGCAGCTTGCGCCGCTCCGACTCGGCCAGCGCCGCGGCTTCTTCCGGCGTGGAAAGAATGGTGGGGCGCAGGAGCAGGATCGTTTCGCTACGGGAAATCTTGCTGCTCTTGCTTCGGAACAGGGCGCCCAGCAGGGGAATGTCCTTCAGGAGAGGCACGCCGCTGACGCTTCGGCTCCGGTTCGAGCGGATATAGCCGCCGAGGATGATTGTGTCCCCGTCGCGGACGGACACCGTGGCGGAGGCGCTTCGCTCGATGGTTTCCGGAAGCTCGCCGACGTTTTCGAACTTCTTGAAGCCGGTGATCTCGCCGATGCTCTGGCTGATTTCCATCACCACCAGCCCGTCCGGGGTGATGTAAGGCGTCACGTCCAATTCCGTTCCTACGTTGAGTTGAGAGAAGGAAGAGCTGGGGCCGTAGTAGGAGCCGCCGTAATAAGTGCTGGTGACGTAGGGGACCGTTTGGCCGACCGTGAAAGTGGCCGGCGTGGCGTGGCTGGTCTGGATCCGTGGCGTGGCGATGATCTGGCCCTTGCCGGTGGAAGCCAGCGCCCTGGCGAGGACGCTTAGGTCGTCCTTGTAGCTTCCCACCCAGCCCAGGCCGCCGGCCGCGTTGAGGTTGGTGATTGTGTTGAAGACCGGACCCGAATTGGCCAGAAAACCATGACTCCAGTCCCCGGCGTGGGTTTGGAGGTAAGTGGAGACGCCCAACTCGAACTGGTCTGAAAGCTGGATGTCCATGATGATCGCGTCGATCAGGACCTGGGCCTGGAGCCGGTCCACCTTCGAGACCAGGTTGGTGATCATGGCGATGTCCTTCTTGCTGGCAAAGACAATCAGGGAATTGGAGCGTTCATCGGGGACGATCCGCGCGTCGGCGAGCAGTTCCACTTCTCCCTGTTGACCGGAGCGGCGGCTTGCGATCTGGCGGAGGCGTTGGGCGAAGGTTGAGCTGCTCGTCCCGGTGACTGAGCGAGTTCCGCTGCGGAGTTGTTGGACGCGGAAAACGCCTTCGGAATACGGCCGGTAAAGGCCCCCGCCGTAGCCGCCGTAGCCGCCGTAGCGGCTGCTGTAGGAGGAGGAATTGCGGCCTCCTAAGGGCGAGCCTGTGCCGAACCTTCCTCCGAACGAGGAGCGCCCCGCCGCGGCGCGGCTCGTGGAGGCGGCGCTGGGCGCGGCGGCCCCGGTGATCAAGCTGTTCATCGTGCCGTAGATGTCCGTCACTTTGCCGTATTTGATCGGGATGACGGCCAGTTGGTAGTCCTGTTCCTCTTCCACATCGATCTTCTCCAGGATTTCCATCATCCGCTTGACGTTGGCCGCATAGTCGCGGATTACCAGCGTTTGGGCGTTGTCGATCGGCAGGAGCCCGTTCTGGATCTTCGAAAAGCTCTGCAGGATTTGGACCGCGTCCGAGGGCAGGATGTGCTTGAGCTGGACCGTCTTGGTGACGAACTGGCCCGCCTCGGGAAGCTGGGAGGCGTCTTTCTTGGTGAAGGCGGCTCCTTCCTGGAGAGCCTGAGTGGTGGGCACTGCGGTGACGAATTTCTCGCCCACGTTGATCATGGTGATGCCGTTCAGCGCCAGCACCGTGTCCAGCGCCTGGACGGCTTCTTCCTTGGTGAGGGGCCCCTGGGTGCGCAGGGTGATTTGGGCGGCGGGCAGCGCCGCCGGGCGGAGAACCGTTCGCCCGGTCAGTTCGGCGTAGAATTCGAGCACCTGGTCCAACGGCGCGGCGGGGAAATCGATCGTGCCTCCTTCCAGGATCGCGGTGGGCGGCAGTCCCGAGTAATTGGTGGAGACGGGCTGGATGGGCGGACCTCCGGCGGCGGACGTTGGCGGCGCGGCCGGGGGCCGCGGTCCGCCTGCCGGCGTTTGGGGCCGCGGCGGAGTAGGCAATTGGGGGAACGCGGGCAAGGCGGGCGCGCGGCGAGCGGGCGGCGCGGCGGTCCGAGCCGGGCTCGAGGGCTTGCCGGCGCGGTTTGTGGAGGGCGGCGCGATCCGCTTCGGCGGCGTGGGAAAGGCGGGCAGAACGCGCCTTGCCGCGTTGGTTTTCACTGCGGCGCGGTTTGTGGCAGCGGGCCTCGAGGCCCTTTTTGCGACTGCGGCGCGGGAAACAGACTTCTTCTTGGCGGTTGTCTTAGGCGTCGCTTTGGCAGAAGCGGCGTTTCGGGGCGGAGCGCTCGGCGGCGTCGGCAGAGCGGACAGACCGCTTGCGCCCTGGAGGCAAAGGCTCCAGATCGCCGCCGACAGGAAGGACGCTATGGGAGTTTTCACGGTTTTTCTTTCCTTTTCGAGGTCGAGGGTTGGGGGCGGGGCTTGGCGCCGCCGCTTCGTCTCCCGGAGGATTTCTGATAATTGGCCACCAGAGTCAGGTTGCCCTGGAGATGATACCGCTGGGGATTGGGGTGAATTTCCATGTCCCGGACGCGGATCATGGATTCGTCCGCGCCCAGGGCGTAGAGAAAGTCGACCAGCGCTTGGGTGTCGCACTGGATCCCGACGTTCACGGCGCGTTCGTCGAAGAAAAGGTTGGTGCGCGCCGCGGCGCTGGGCGGCGCCGTTCGGGTTTGTGTGATGGTGACGCCGAATCTGTCGGCGTGTTTCTGAACGGCGCGCATCAGTTGCAGGGCCTGTTCCTGGGGCAAAAGGGCAAGGCCGCGGCCTTTAAGCTCCCTGAGCCGCTTCTTGCGCGCTTCGCTCTGGGCGATCTCGGCCTGGTAAGTCTCCAGTTTCTTCCGCGCCGCCGCGAGGGCCTCGCTCGTTTCGCCCCATTGGCTCGCCTGGGGCCAGAGGTAGAGAAGGTTGAACAGGAGAAACACGACCGTTCCCACGCCGAGCACCAGGCGTCGCTCTCCGGGGCGCAATTTGGAGAAGGTGGATTCAGCCATCAGAACGGTTCCGGTTTAGCCAGCTCGCACTGGATGCTCCAGTTGGCGGGCGCTTGGCCGCGGGCTTGAATGCTGCGGGTGCTTACGGTTTGAAAGACCCTCCGGCCGCGCACTGTGGCCTTGGCGAGGGCCTCATTGAACTCGGTGACCCGGTTTTGCCGGTCCGCCGGGACCGTGCCGTAGATCGTGACGGTGCGGCCGTCGTGGAAGGCGAAGCTGCGAAGGGTCATCTCCGAGGGAAGCGTGTCGGAAATCGCCTTGAGGCAGTCCAGCACGGCGAATTTGAGTTGGAGTTGCTCTTCCAGGACCTGGACCTGCGCCTTGAGGGCCAGCGCGTTGGTGTATTCCGGGTAGAGGAGCCCGGCGCGGTATGTCATCTCATCTTTCTGGTATTGGCGGACGTTCAGCAGCGCTAGAAAGCCAAGGGCCAAAAGGAAGTAGCCGACCAGGGCGGCTTTGGCGGCGGCGAGCCGAACGCGCCGGCCTGCGTGCTTCTTGTACCCGGCGGCGATGTCCGGCGGGAGCAGGTTGAGGGGGCTGCGGGCCGCGGCGGTGAGGGCGGCGAGCTCGGCCGCCTCCTTCGGCGTTTCGACGATCAGCCGCTCGCCGGCCGCTTGCCGGAGAGCGGGCTCGAGGGCGCGGGCGATTTCCGGGGGAGCCATGAGCCGCCAGCGGGCGCGGCTTGGGTCGTGCCAACCGGCGATCTCGCCCGTCCAGGCGGTTTGCCGGAGCGTTTCGAGGAAGGCGTTCTGTCCGGCATCGTCCAGCGAGAGGGGGATCAGTCCCAGGTGCTCCAAGCGGCCTTCGCTCCACCAACCCAGGAGGGCGAAGAGCCCTTCGGAGCCCTCCCGCGCCAGGATGACGACTTCCTGGCCTTCCGGGCGTCGGCTCAACAGCTCGCGCAGGAGAGGAAAGTCCAGCTTGTCGGGGAGAAATCCGGCCTGTTCCACCCGCCCCAGAAACGCCTCGACCGCCGCGCGCGGCGCGATGAGCAGCGCCGCGTCCAAAGGTTTTCCCTTTTCCGGCGCGATCAGCTCGTAGGACCAGGCGATCTCGTTCAGCGGGAGAGGCGAGACCCGCTCCAGTTCAAACTCGATCATGGCCGGGACCTCGTGGAGCTCGGCCGGAGGCAGCCGGAGGAGGCGCAGGTAGATCCGCTGGGGCGGGAGCCACGCGACGCGGAGTCGGGGCTGGAGCGTTTCTCGGAAGGAGCGCGCGGCGTAAGCCGGAGGGACGGGGCGGCCGGGGTCGATTTGCGCCGAGGCCGCTTGTTTGACGCCGCCGTTGGCGCGCTCGAAGAGCCACACGCGGCCGCTCTCGCCGGGAAGGTCGAGAACCACAAAGCTCCGAGGCGATTTGGCTCGGGGAGGCTTCATTGGGGATTGGCGGGCGGCGCCGAGCCTGGGCCGGGTCCCGACGGCTTGCCGGCGGCGACGCGGTGGGTTTCGCTTTCGTCCTCCATCAGCGCCGCCAGGTGCTCCTCGGTTTGTGTCACCCGCAGCACTTCCTCGATCGTGGTGGGCCGCTTCGGGTCCTGAGTGCGATGCCAGCCGGCTTGGCGCAGGGTCTTCATCCCGCGCGCCATGGCCGTTTCCCGCAGTTCGGTGGCCGGAGCCCGGCTCATGATCAGATGCCGGATTTCCTCGGAGACCACCAGCAGCTCGTAAATTCCGGTTCGTCCCTGGTAGCCGAGCTTTCGGCATTGCTCGCAGCCCTCGCCCCGGTAGAAGCGCGGGTTGGGGAAAAGATCGAAGGGGAACTGCTTGCTCCTCAGGTAAGCCGGATCAAAGGGCTGCTCTTTCCGGCAGTGGGGACAGACAAGCCGGACCAGCCGCTGAGCCAGGACCGCTTCGACCGAGGAGGCCACCAGGAAGGGCTCGATGCCCATGTCGATTAGGCGGGTGAAGGCGCTGGGCGCGTCGTTGGTGTGCAAGGTGCTGAACACCAGGTGGCCCGTCAACGCGGCGCGGATGGCGATCTCGGCCGTCTCCAGATCGCGAATCTCTCCCACCATGATCACGTTCGGATCCTGACGGAGGATGTGGCGCAGGCCTGTGGCGAAGGTGAGCCCGATTTCGGGCCGGATGGGGATCTGGTTGATGCCCTCAATTTCGTACTCGACCGGATCCTCGATGGTGATGATCCGCTTGGTGGGGTGGTTGATCTGCTGGAGACAGGCGTAGAGGGTGGTGGACTTGCCCGAGCCGGTGGGGCCGGTGACCAGTAAGATGCCGTGCGGCTTGCTGATAATCTGTTCGACGGCGGAGCGCTCCCGCTCCGGATAGCCCAGTTCGGTGAGGGTGATCCGCTGGCGGTCCCGCGTCAGGAGTCGAAGCGAGACGCTTTCGCCATACACGGTGGGCACCGTGGAGACGCGGATGTCGATTTCCTGGCCTTCGATGCGAACGTTGATCCGTCCGTCTTGAGGGAGGCGGCGTTCGGCGATGTTCATTTTGGCCATCACTTTGATGCGGGAGATGATGGCCGATTGATAGCTCTTGAGGTGCTCGGGCATCGGGGCTTTGTAGAGCATCCCGTCGATGCGATAGCGGATTCGCAGCTCCCGCTCCTGGGGTTCGAAATGGATGTCCGTGGCCCGGCTGCGATAGGCTTCCAGGATAACTTTGTTGACGAACTTGATGACGCTGGCTTCCTGGTCGGAGTCGTCGATGTCCTTTTCTCCCAGCTCTCCTTCGCTCGCTTCGTCCTGCGCCACCCCTTCGAGGGTTTCGGCGCCCACGCCGTAGGCGGCCTTGAGGGCTTTGTCCAGCTCATCGCTCGGCGTCAGGGCGAATCGCGGGGGTTTTTTGGCTTCGAAAAGCACCGCGTTGAAAAGCTCGGGGTGGAACGGATCGCTCACGGCGAAAAGGATCTCGCCGTTCGGCCCCCGAGCGGGAGCCACCTGGTATTGAAAGGCGACCTTGGCCGAGAGCTGGGCCATCAGTTCGTGGCGTTCCTTCTGGGCGAGCGCGTCGTCGGGAGGGGGGATGTGGATCTTTTCCAGAAACGGCCACCCCAAAGCCTCCGCCAGACGCTTGAGAAAATCTTTTTCCGAGAGGCCGCTGTGTTCCTGGAGGCGGCTGAGGAGGGACTGCTCGGGCGGACGGCCGTTTTCCCCGGAGTTTTCCCAGGAAAGGCGCAGACGCTCAAAGGCCGCGGGCTGGACCAACCCGGCCCGGGTCAAGACGCTTTGGATCGAAGGCAGCCCCATCGATTATGGCACATTCGCGCCGATTCTCCCGTCCGAATCGGCTACAGAGTTGAACAACCCGTTGAGAGGAAAGTTGCGTTGAGGGAAGCGAGCGGCCGCCGCCGGGAGCGGCCGGGAAAAGTTTTGTTTGGAAGACGGCCGCCGCTTCAGCATCAGTGCCCTTCCCATCCCAGGAGAAACGCCAGAATCTGTTGCGGAAGCCCCCGGCTGTAGCCGCCTTCAAGAATCGCGAAGGCAGGGCGATTCAATTGCCGCAACTGCCGGCCGAGCCAGTAGAAATCGTCTTCTTCTAGGTACTCATGGCTGAGGGGATCGTCGCGATGGGCGTCGAAGCCCGCCGAAACCGCAATGAGCCTGGGCTCGTAGGCCGCCAGCTCCTCCAACGCCTTCTGGAGCCGGTCCCGATAGTAGCGCCGTTCGGCCCCGGGAGGCACGGGGAAGTTGCGCGCGTTGTCATAGGAGCTCTCGCCGGTTCCCGGATAGGCAGGGAATTGGTGGATCGAAAACGTCCGGCAACCCTCGCGGCCCAGCAAGATGTCTTCCGTGCCGTTGCAGTGATGGACGTCAAAGTCGTACACGGCCACCGGGGCGATCCCTCGGTCCAGAGCTTCCAGAACGGCGATCGCGGTGTTGTTCAGATAGCAAAAGCCCATCGCCGCGTTCACAGTGGCGTGGTGCCCCGGGGGGCGCATCAGGCTGAAGGCCCGTTCCCCGCCGAGCGCCCGCTCCATCGCCTGCAACGCTCCGCCCACGCTCCGCTCGGCATGTTCCCGAATGCGAGGGTAGGCGGGCGTGTCCGGATCAAAGTCTTCCGGAGCGGTCAGGCGCGCCAGGTGATTGGAGGAGTGGACCCGATGAAGCTGACTTTCATTGACCGGCTGCGGCTTGTCCCATTCAAGCGGCAGCAGGGTCTGTGAGCGGAGCAGCTCCAGTGTGCGCCGCACCCGGGCAGGCCGCTCCGGATGCCCTAGCTGCTGGTACTCCATGCACCGCTCGTCTGTTATGACCACCATTAATCCTTTGCCTGCGGATTGCGCCGCCCGGTTATGATCTTCAGTTCCGCGTTTTGGATCAAGCTTGTCCGGAAGGCTGCCAAGCCGAGCTCGGCCGGAGCTCTGAAAGGGCCCTTTCTTGACGGCCGCCTCCGCTTTTTCCAGACTGGCCTGCGGCGCATCTGCGGTTCGCCGCTTTCATCCCCGGGTATGGAGACGGAAAGGAAGAGACAACGCAAACCGGCTTTTCTGGATTTCTTTGCGGGAAGCGGTTTGGCCACGGAGGCTCTCAAGCCTTTCTTCGCTCCTGTGTGGGCCAACGACATCTGTCCTAAGAAAGCCGCCGTGTATCGTCTCAATCATCCCCCGGAAATTTTTCATTTGGGGCCTCTCCAGGAGGTCAAAGGCTCTCAACTTCCCCCCGCTGCGCTTTCGTGGGCCAGCTTTCCCTGTCAGGACCTTTCCCTGGCGGGGAATGTGGGCGGAATTTACAGTCCTCGAAGCGGCCTGGTTTGGGAGTGGCTTAGGGTGATGGACGAAATGCCCCGGCGGCCCCCGTTGGCGGTGGCCGAGAATGTGCCGGGTTTGATTTACGCGGCGCAGGGGGCGCATTACCTGCGCCTCCATAAGGCGCTGCTCGAGCGGGGATATCGGGTTGGGGCGGTGGTGATCGACGCCGCCTTCTGGACGCCCCAATCCAGGAAACGGGTCTTTGTGGTCGCCCTTGATTCCCGGATCGACGCTTCTTTCCTGGAATCCTCAGGCCCTCTTTGGTGTCACCCTCCCTCGGTTTGCCGAGCGGCGGGTCGGGCGGAGGGATGGGTTTGGTGGCGGCTTCCGGAGCCGCCGCGGCGCTCGCGCTGCCTGGAAGAAGCGATTGATTTTGAGGCGCCTTGCGATTCGGAGGAGAAGACCCGCAAGCTGCTTGCGCTGATTCCTCCCGAGCATTGGCGGCGGCTTTGCCAGGCTTTGGCCGAAGGAAAAAAGGTGTTCGCGGGCTACAGACGGGCGCGCCCCGGCGGCCAGCGCCTGGAGCTTCGGTTCGACGGCCTTGCCGGATGCTTGCGCACCCCTGCCGGAGGCAGCAGCAGGCAGATTCTATTGATCCGCCGCGGAGGCAAACTGCGCACGAGGCTTCTTTCCGTGGCGGAAGCCGCGCGCCTGATGGGGCTTCGGCCGAGCTACCGGCTGCCCGGCGGATACAACGAGGCTTACAAGGCGATGGGCGACGCGGTGGCCGTGCCGCCTGTGCGTTTTTTGGCTCGCCGCTTGCTGCTCCCCCTGGCGCAGCTCGCCGAGGCGAAGGGAAATTCGGCGGCGGGTTTTGCCGAAGGCGCAAAGAGGCATTGAACGCAGTTGCGAGGGAGCGCAAACTGGCGTTCGTTGAAAGGCGGCTCGAACTGGCAAAGGACAAGATGGAACTTACCGAAGAACAAAAACAAAAGGTCGCGAAGTGGATCGAGGAAGGGCTTAAGCCGTTCGAGATCCAGACCCGGCTGGAGAAAGAGTGCGGCCTGCGGCTCACCTTCATGGAAGTGAAGC